>JBOHJU010000026.1:0-15745 GCA_050728755.1 Methylocella sp. | reverse complement strand
GATCCTCATTGTCGAATATGCGCGCCAGCAACGGGCCGCCGGCAGGGAGATTGTCGGCGCCGCGGTCGAGGCGGCGCGGCTCAGGTTCCGGCCCATTATCATGACGTCTTTTGCGTTCATCCTCGGCGTGCTGCCGCTCGTCGTTGCGACTGGCGCGGGCGCCGCATCGCGCAGAGCGATCGGCGTCGCGGTCTTCAGCGGCATGATCGCCTCGACGTGCCTCGCGGTCGTGTTCGTTCCGACCTTCTATGTGGTGCTGCAGCGCTTCGAGGACCGGCGGAAGCGCCGCCGCGCGGCGGGGAGAGGAGCGCCGCCGCTTGCTCAGCCTTGAGCCGGCTCCCCTCTCCGGCCTGCGTCAGCGGTGCAGAAATCTTGGTATTTGCACATACCGGCGGAACGGCGGAGAGGACTGCTTTTGGTCCCACAACGCCGCATCAATCCTTCGGAAACTCCAGCCCCATTTCCCGGTAGCGTTCGGGGTCATCGAGCCAGTCCTCACGCACCTTTACGAACAAAAAAGGTGCAGCCTTTGTTTGGCCGCCTGGATTACCTCCTTGCGCGTCCGGCTCGAGCGCGTCGAACGGAGGCGCCACGCGCAGCCGCGCCTCGAGGCCCTTGGCATTGACGGATTTAAGCTCCCAGGCAAGGTGCCAAGGCCCGGCGCTTCCGGCGGCTCGGGCGAAGCCCGTCATGCTGGCGAGTGTCTTAATGCAGATTCACCTTTCTGCCATGATAAACCAAGCGGTAGGAAATTCTCCAGAAATTCCGTGATGCCGACCATGCGAGCCTCACGTAGCAACCCAAGTGTTGTGGCCCGCTAACTGTCAGTTAGATGATAGGAGGAACGATGTCGGGGGGGCCGTTCGGGTCGCCAAGGACTTGTGTAATGTTCCTTCGACAGTCTCCGTTGGCGGGATCGTTCGCACCGCCGCACATCGATGGCATCACCGCAACGATTAAATATTCATGTTTAGCAGGCAAAGTTACTACGAACGGCGCCTTGCCGCCCGGACAAGGGCCGCCGGACGGGTCCTTTTGCGATGGAAGAGTTCCCACTTCTTTCCATTGGGCGCCTGACGTGAGATCCTGCAGCCAGAAATGTAGCGTCTCGTCGGTGCAATTGCTGAAGGAAACGCTAGAATTACCCTTTGGCGGCGGCGGGGCCGGCTGGTCAACGTTAATAAGCTGGGTGTCCTTTGCCGTTCCACCCCGGCTCGTCGCGGTGATTGTATAGATTATGCTATTGACATCTGATGGCGGCGTGACGGGTCGCGACCCGCTGGGCACCGAGACAGAGCCGATTCCGTTGTCGATAATAAGGGAGTCAGCGTGCTCGGACGTCCACGACAGAGTGGTCGATTCGCCCTGATTGATTTTCTTGCGATTCGCAGTCAAGGTGACCGTTGGTTTCGGTTCGGGGTCGGTCAGAAGTCCGAAACTTCTCCAGCCATCATTGGGCGCGGTTTGGCCAATAATAGCTACTGATCCGTCCGGCCCCGCGGGGCTGCCCCTCGTATAGAGGATCACAAGCCGGCCTGTGGCGTCGGAGTTGACCCAAAATTGCAAAGCGTTGACACTTAGATTGCTCCACTGGCCGGCCCAACCATTATTCGGTGCTGTCATCCAGATATGGTAAATCGAACCATCGCCACCCTTCCCGAATAGCTCTAACCGCCCGTCTGCATTCCGTGCGACGCCAATTTGTTGAAGGTCATGGGCACCAAACGAAACCGAACCGCTCCAGTTGACTAGTGGAGGATTGGCTCTGCATTGGTTAAGGCCATTTTCAGCGTTAGTAACGGCTTGCTCAGCCGCCTTAAAGTCTGCGGGCGTATGATTTGGATCATTAAGGACCGCGCTACGACTTTGCCGCGCAGTATTCAATGCATCCACAAAGGGCTGACAGTGATCGCCCGTAAGTGGAGTCTGCCACATATGAAAGGCATCGCCGCCCGCCAGAATGAATAGTTCCAGCCGCCCATCGGGATTAGGGATGACCGTGAGTTCTTTCCAGGAAACGCCTCCGAGATGAACCCAATCGGTCCAGCCGCCGTTGGGTGCAACCTGCCACTGGTGATACCCCGAGTCGTCCGAGCCTATGGCGAATAGTTCCAAGCGCCCATCTGCGTTTGGACCGACAGCAAGGGCTTTCCAGCCAGTCCGAGTGAAGAAACCCGTTCCGCTCCAGGCGCCACCCGGCGACTCTTGCCATAGGTGAAACACTTGACCGCCGTCGACAATGGCAAACACTTCAAGACGGCCGTCGGCATTGGTGCCGATAATGATCGATTTCCAATCGACCGCACCGATATCGGTCCATTGGCCGCCCCAGCTCTGCCCTGTCTGCTTTGTGTGCCAGACGCGTCCATCGGCTTTCAGCGCAAATAGCTCAAGCGATCCATCTGTATTCCTGCCAACAGCAGTTTGGAGCGTGTCACTAGGCCCGCCTAAGAATGACCAGGGAGTCTGCTGAAGTAGCTCCCCAGATAATTCGCAGGTGTAGATTTGTCCGCTATTCGCGCCAACTGCAAAGACCTGAAGGTGACCAGCTACATTTAAAATAGCGGAGATATCATAGTTTTGCACAGGCATTGCGAGTCCTCCCTTGCGACTTATTACATTGCGAAGTTGCCCCTGGGCACAGCTTAGCCGGTATTCTCCAGGTCGAGGTGGCTGTGAGCCAATCTTCCCTCCGTTCGACTATCCACGCAACTCTGAGCCGTTGGTGCCCCGTCTGGGAATGCCGGTATTAAAGAATTTGCTTTTCTGGTCAATGGGCCGTGCGCCAACATTCCTAGCCCGAAATGCTGAAATCGGATTTCACTCCTTCGGAAACTCCAGCCCCATTTCCCGGTAGCGTTCCGGATCGTCGAGCCAGTTCTCGCGAACCTTGACGAACAAAAAAAGATGCACCTTTTGTCCGGCCGCCTCGATAATCTCCTTGCGCGCCGCGGTCCCGATCGCCTTGATAGTCCGGCCGCCTTCGCCGATCGCGATTTTTTTGTGGCCCTCGCGCATCACATAGATCGTCTGCTCGATGCGTGCCGATCCGTCCGGCATGTCCTTCCAAACTTCGGTTTCGACTGTCGAAGAATAGGGGAGCTCGTCGTGCAGGCGCTCGAAGAGCTTTTCGCGGGTGATCTCGGCGGCGAGCAGGCGCAGGGGCATGTCCGAAATCTGGTCTTCCGGATAAAGCCACGGGCCAGGCGGCATCAAGCCGCCGAGCTGTTGCTTGAATTTCGCCACCCCGTGGCCGCGCAACGCCGAGATCATAAAAGTTTGCGCAAAGGGGAGCGCGCCATTGAGCCTGGCCGCAAGTTCGAGGAGCTTTGGCGGTTTCACAGTATCGATCTTGTTGAGGACGAGAATCTTCTTGGCGGCACTTTGCGGCAGGCGGCCGAGAATGGCCTCGACCTCGGCATCGATGCCTCGTTGGACATCGACAAGCAGCGCGGCGGCATCGGCGTCGATGGTGCTGCTCCAGGCCGCCGCCACCATGGCCCGGTCGAGCCGGCGTTTCGGCGCGAATATGCCCGGCGTATCGACGAAGACGATTTGGGCCGCGCCTTCCAGCGCAATCCCGCGGACAGTGCTCCGCGTTGTCTGAGGTTTGCGCGAAACGACTGAGACCTTCGATCCCACGAGCCGATTGATCAGCGTCGATTTGCCGGAGTTCGGTGCACCGATAAGGGCGACAAAACCGCAAGCCGTTCCGCCGCCATGTCCGCTGTTCACGCGGTGCCCTTTTGGACATCTTGGCCGATGCCCTCCCGCACGATGAAAGCCGCCGCGGCGGCTTGCTCGGCGAGCCGCTTCGCAAAGCCCTTCGCCTCGGCATGGCGGTAGCCGGGCACTTCGACGGAAATCGTGAATTCCGGCGCGTGGTCGGGCCCAGATCGCGCCGTCTCGCGATAGAGCGGCGTGGCAAGGCCGCGCGCCTGCGCCCATTCCTGCAGCGCTGTCTTTGGATCGCGCAACGGGCGACGAGGCGAGTGCATCCGTTCGCCGAAAGCGGCAATCACGACAGCCTTCGCCGCCTCATAGCCCGCGTCGAGAAAAACCGCGCCTATGATCGCTTCGCAAACGTCGGCCAAAATCGCCACGTTGGGGAGTCTTGTTTGCTGTTCGATTTCGCCAAGCACGACGCAGACATCAACGCCCCAGGCGAGGGCGGCCTCGGCGCAGCTCTCCTTGCGGACGAGGCCCGCGAGGCGGCGCGAGAGTTCTCCCTCGCCGGCCTCGGGGAACGCTTCGTACAGCATCTCGGAAACGGCGAGGCCCAAAACGCGGTCGCCGAGAAATTCGAGCCGTTGATAGGTTTCGCGCTTGCGCCCAGCCGCCGCGCTTACATGGGTTAGCGCCGCCGCGATCAAATTGCGATCGGCGAAAACGTGTCCGACCCGCGCCTCGAGCGCTCCGACATCCGGGACTTGCCGCGCCATTCTATTTCACGGATTTGAGCATCCTGTCGAAGCGCACGTCCCACGGCCATTCCCAAAACATCCAGGCCGGCTCGCCCTTTCCGACCGAAAAGAAGATCAGTTCGGCGCGTCCGACGAGATTTTCAAACGGCACGAAGCCGACGCCTCCCTGATCGGGCGCAACCCGGCTGTCCGTCGAATTGTCCCGGTTGTCGCCCATCATGAAATAATTGCCGGCCGGAACTTCGAAAACCTGGGTATTGTCGTTAAATCCGGTGTCGCCTTGAATCTCGATGATCGTGTGGCTGACTCCGCCGGGCAGTGTTTCCCGATAGGTTGGGACGCCGGTCTCGCGCCCGTAAAAATCCTCGGTATGGACCTTGGCAATCGGCGCGCGCGGCACGAGTTCGCCATTGATGTAAAGCCGGCCCTCCCTCATTTGAACCGTGTCGCCGGGCAGGCCAATCACGCGCTTGATGTAGTCCGTTTGCCCGTCGCGCGGAAGCTTGAAGACGACGACATCGCCGCGCTTCGGCGGCGCGGCAAAAATCCTCCCGGAAAACAGATGGGGACTAAAAGGAAACGAATGATCGGAATAGCCGTAGGAATATTTGGAGACGAAAAGATAATCGCCGATATCCAAGGTCGGGATCATCGAGCCGGAAGGAATATTGAACGGCTGAAACAAAAAGGTGCGCACCACAAGAGCGATGAGCAGCGCCTGAACGATGACCTTCAAGGTCTCGCCCATGCCGCCTTCCTTTGCCTTCTGCTTCATCCCGGTGTCTTTTTTATCCAACCGCGCGGGCTCTCTCATGCTGTTTTCTCGCCAAAGAATCTCATCCGGACTCTGCTCCCTAGCAACGCCCCCGCGCCATGGGGCGCTCCTTAGCATGCCTCGAACCGCCGGTACAGGGCCGGCACCCTGGCCCGGCCAGTACCGAGTGCTGCGGCGAAAGCTCTGGATTGCCCGCCCGCCAGGATTGTCCAGCTCAGAGACAGCAGCTATCTTCGAGCGGTGATCGCTCCGCCCACGATAGATCTTTTGCGGCATCTTGCGGGAAAGCCAGGCCATGACGAGGTCAAGGCCGATTTCCGGCAATTGCTGATCGAGGAATTCGGCGCCGAGCTTTCGGCTCTCGATTTCGAACGCCGGGTGCCGGAAGTGCGCGGCCGTCTCGATGCGCTGATTGGCCGGATCGTTCTCGAAGCCAAGAGCGATCTCGTCAAGGAGTGGACGGATGTCGAGCACAGGATGCCGGACTATCTGGCGGATCGCGAGAGGGAAGAAGGCGAGAGATTTATCGGAATAGCCTCCGATGGGCGGACCTGGATCGCCTGCGAGCTCGAAACCGGCAAACTCATCAAGATCAAGGAAACCATTCTCGATCCCAACAAACCCGGACTGTTTCTCGCGTGGCTCGACAGCGTCGTTGCGCTGAAAGCGTCGCTACCGCCGGACCCTCTGACGATTCGCATCGAACTTGGCCAGGATTCGGTCGCCTTTCGCCGCGCTGGCGCAGCGCTCGCCGGCCTCTGGGGCCGGCTTGGCAGGGATGCGGCGATCGCCCTCAAGCGGCAACTCTGGGCGCAACTGTTGAAACTCGTTTATGGACGCGAGGTCGAGAGCGACGCGCTGTGGTTCCAACACACATTCCTAGTTATCGCCGCCAAGTGCATCGCGCTCGCCGTTCTCGGCCTCAGGGAAGACGATCCAAAGCATTTACTTTCGGGCGACGCGTTCCGCGCAGCCGGGATTGGCGGCGCCGTCGAAAGCGATTTTTTCGATTGGGCCGTGGCCGATGCGGAGGGCGAGGAACTCGTGCGTCGCATCATGAACCATGTCCGGCGGTTCCGCCTCGCCGAAGTGGACAGCGACGTTCTCAAGGTTCTTTACGAGTCGCTCATCGACCGCGACCAGCGCCATGGACTCGGCGAATATTACACGCCGGACTGGCTGGCGGCGAAGGTGGTCAAGCACGTCATCGACCGGCCGCTTGTGGAGCACGTGCTCGACCCCGCCTGCGGCTCGGGCACATTTCTGTTTCACGCGATCCGTCTCTTTTTGCGCGAGGCGGAGGAGTCGGACATGGACCCAAAACTTCGCGCGGCGGAAGTCTGCGCGCGGATCGAGGGCATGGACATTCACCCAGTCGCCGTCATCATCGCGCGCGTGACTTATCTGTTGGCGCTCGCGGCCGCCCTGAGGCAGCGCAAAGGCGCCTTGTCAATCCCGGTCTATCTCGGCGACGCGATGCAATTGTCGATCAGTGAGATCGTTGGCGGCAAGGAATTGACGATTCGCGTGCCACCGCCGCTCGCCGGCGAGGGAGCGAGCGGAGCGCGCGATGCGAATGGGCGCGAGCAGCTTGATTTTCCCGACACATTTTGCCGCGACCCCGCCCTGTTCGACAAGGCGATCGAGCGGATGCGCAGCGGATCGGAAACGGGCCTGACTCGCGCGCAGATCGAGAAGGCGCTGTTTCGCGATACCGAGCAGCATTACCACGCCGATGTAACGAACGAGCAGAAACTGGCGATCGCCGATCTCGGCAAGACCTATCTTATATTCGACAAGCTGCGGCGCGAGGGGCGCGATTCGGTCTGGGCCTATGTCGCGCGCAATCTTTCGCGGCCCTTGTCCTTTTCGGCCGCGAACCGCTGGGCCAGCGTCGTCATCGGCAATCCGCCCTGGGTTGCATATCGCCATATGAGCAGCGACTTGCAAAAGCGGTTCAAGGAGCTGGCGAAGGGCGAAAAGGTTTATGTCGGCGGCAAGCTCGCGACGCAGAACGATCTGTCCGCGCTCTTCACCGTGCGCGCGGCCACGCTTTATCTGCGCGACGGCGGCAAGATCGCTTTTGTCCTCCCGCTCGCGGCGCTCTCGCGCGGACAATTCGAGCGGCTCCGGTCGGGCTGCTTTATGTCCGCGCGAATCGCTTGGGATGAAGTCTGGACGATGGACGACAGGGTCCAGCCCTTGTTTCCGGTCCCCTCTTGCGCTGTCTTCGGACGCCGACTCAGGACATCAAGGACTTTTCCCGACAAGGTCCGCGCCTATTCGGGGACGTTGCCGTTTCGTGACGCGCCGGAGGAGATCGCGGATCGAATGCTGAAGGTTCGCGAGGGCGCGCCCGCTTTGGACATCGCGATTTTCGAGGGAGGCTCGCCCTACCGGAAGATGTTTCGTCAGGGCGCAACTTTGGTGCCGCGCATGTTGTGTTTCGTCGAGCGCAGGACGATGGGAAGGCTCGGCGCCGACCCAAGTGCGCCCTATGTCGCGAGTCGAAGAACGAACCAAGAGAAGAAACCCTGGAAGAATTTGCCCGGCATCGACAACCGAGTCGAGGCAGAATTTTTGCGCCCCGCGCTGCTCGGCGAGAGCATTTTGCCTTATCGCGTCTTCCGGCCTTTCGAAGGTGTGGTTCCTGTGACGGACAAGGGCGAAGTGCTCGACGCGGAGGCGGCGGCCAATCGCGGGTTCGACGGGTTGCACGGCTGGATGGGCAAGGCGGAGGAGGTGTGGAACTCTGATCGTCCGTCACCCATCAGCTTTGTTCAGCAACTCGATTACTACGGCAAGTTGGCTTCGCAATTTCCAATCGCGCCGCGGCGCGTGGTTTACGCGGCTTCAGGGAAAAATGCAGCAGCATGCATACTAAAGGAACCAGCAGTCATAGAACATAGCCTCTACTGGTTTGCTCCCGCCGTTGAAAACGAAGGACGCTATTTCACCGCCATTTTCAACAGTGAGACAGCGCGCGCACGCGGCGAATCACTTCAAGCTCGTGGGCAATGGGGCGCACGGCATTTCGACAAAGTCATGTTCAATCTGCCCATCCCGCGCTTCGACGCGGCCAATCCCCTCCACAACGCCATCGCCGACGCCGCGCGCGAGGCGGAAGTTATCGCCGCCTCCGTGTTCCTGCCCGAAAACATCAAATTTCAACGCGCGCGCGGCCTCATCCGCGCGGCGCTGACCGAGGCCGGCGTGGCGCAAAGGATCGACGGGCTGGTGGCACAACTGCTCGACGGCGGGTAAGTCTTTCCGGGGCGCCCGCACGCGGGCGGGCAGAAAGTTCCCGCTAAAGAGCTTCCTCGTCCTTCGAGACGGCCCCTTCGGGGCCTCCTCGTCCTTCGAGACGGTCCCTTCGGGGCCTCCTCGTCCTTCGAGACGGTCCCTTCGGGGCCTCCTCAGGATGAGAGGAAGCCGTTCACCCGATTGCCCTGGGGCGCCCCCCTCTTCCCCCTGCCTCGCAGCCTCAAGCCTATCCTCTCAAAGCGCCTTGGCCGCCGCGAGCACCGCCGCGGGGTGACCGGGGACTTTCACGTTGTTCCATACCATCGCGATCTGGCCGTCCTTGCCGATGAGGAATGTCGTGCGCTCTACCCCCTTGTATTTACGACCGTACATGCTCTTTTCGGCCCACACGCCATAGGCTTCGAGCAAGGCCTTCGATTCGTCGGACGCGAGCGTGAGTTCGAGCTTATGTTTGGCCTTGAATCTTGCATGGCTTGCGGTGGGATCGGGCGATACGCCAAGGATTGCCGCGCCGGCTTTTTCGAATTCGCCCCGCAAGCCATTAAAATCGATCGCTTCCTTGGTGCAGCCGGAGGTATCGTCCTTCGGATAGAAGTAAAGAACAAGCTTCCTGCCAGCGAAGCTCGCGAGCGAAATCCTGGCTCCGGCATCGCCCGGCAAGTCGAAAGCTGGCGCCTTGTCGCCCGGCGCCAACTTTTTGCCCAAGTTGCCTCCCACGCTGCTGCCTGAATTCTTGTTGAAGTTCCTCGGCGGCTCATTCGACAAATTTTTATTCATGGGGCTCTCCTTTCGTCGCATGGAACGGCGAATGGCAACATCGAACCCTTCGCCCGGGTGCACCGTGCGTCCGTCCGGTAAATGCGTATAGTCGCAAAGGATCAAAGTTTCCAGCTTCAGCTTGGTTTTGAAAGGCCGCGAGCGGTTGGCCGGACATGGTGAGGAAAATCCGGCCCGGCCCCGCGCATGGCCGGCAAATTGGCTGCGCCGGCAGAAGAAAGCGGCGCGTGCCGCTCCGTGCAACGGGCTAAGGACAAGCGGACGCGGCCCCGCGCGGCATGCCTGGTCCGCGTGCAAGCTGGTGCTCGGATTGGTTTTATTCGCGCTCACCGGCGGCGGTTTCTTCGTTGCCCGCCTCGCGCTCGGGCCGCTCACGATCGACGGTTTCGCGCCGCAAATCGCCAAGGCACTCGACGCTCGTTTCGGCCATCGCTACGAATTCGGTTTCGGTGGAACCGCGATCGTAAGGAATGGCTACGCGCCGGCGCTGAGCATCGACAAATTGTCGATCAAAGAACCTTCCGGCCGCATGATTTTGGCCGCGCCGCGCGCCGAAGTGTCGGTCGATCCTCTTGCGCTCATTGTCGGAAGGGTGACGCCAAAGCAGCTCGAAATTTTCGACGTCGAGGTGCATCTGGCGTTGCGGCCCAACGGTTCGCTCGCCTTGCCGGTTGCGTCGAATTCCGGGGAAGCAGTGGCGCTTACGCCGCCGCTTGCCTCGCTGCTTGCGCGGCCGCCGCCGGACGCGGCGACGAAAGAACCAGCCGCGCAGGCGCCGGCAAAGCCGCCGCGCGCGCTCATCGTCAAGCAGATCGCGGCATCGATCCGGCTCGTTATCGACACGCTGACCAATCCGGCAAGTCCGGCGGCGGCAATCGATCACATCGGCATCACCCGCGGCAAGATTGTGATTGACGACGAGACCGCCAATCAAACCATGGTCTTTAACGGCGTCGATCTCGGTTTCGATAAATCCTCCGGCGCCACGAGATTCGATCTTTCCGTCGAGGGACCAAACGGCCGCTGGTTGGCCGCGGGCATTGCCGGCGGCATGCCAGGCTCGGAACGCGGCCTCATGCTTTCGTTCTCTAATTTATCCCTCGATGAAATCTTGCTGGCGACTGGCACCCGCACGATCGGCGCAGATTTCGATATGCCGCTGTCCGGCAAGCTCAGCGTCCGTTTGCAAGCCGACGGAGCGCTTTCGGAGGCGGCCGGCCAGTTCGAATTCGGGGCAGGCTACCTGCGTTTCGACGATCCCGACGATGAACCCCTGATGATCGACAAGGCCACCGGCGGGTTTCATTGGAATCCGGCGGCGCGGCGCATCGCGGTCGACCGTTGGCGGCTCGCGGCGGGCGCGACTCATTACGCGATTTCGGGCTTCGTGACACCCCCCAATCGCGAGGGCGATCCGTGGTCGATTGGGCTGACCAACGCGGAGCCCAACGTGGCGGGTCCCGAGCGGCCCGGCGAAGAGCCTATTTCGATCGCTCACACGGACTTGGCGGCGCGGCTTTATTTGACTAAAAAAAAGCTTGTCATCGACCGGTTTTTGTTCGGCGGTCCGGAGGGCGCCATCGCGATGGCCGGCGGGATCGATTGGAGCAATGGATCGCATATAAGGCTTGGTGCATCGATCTCTCCGGCGCCAGTCAGCACCGTCCTACGGATGTGGCCCTCGTTCGTTGCGGCGCCGGTGAGATCTTATTTGCTTTCCCATGCAAGCGAAGGCACCGCGGAAAAGGGCACCATGCGGCTCGATTTCGATGCCGCCGACTTGCGGGCGATGCGGGCCGGACGCCCGCCTCCCGATGCAAAGGTCTTGCTCGATTTCACGGTTGCCAATGCGAGCCTCGCGTTTCTGCCTGGCGTGCCGCCTTTGCGCGGCATCAATGGTGTCGGGCATATCACCGGCCGGACCGCGACTTTCACGGTCGCAAATGCCGCCCTCGATGTTGGCAACGGCCGCGTGCTGACCTTGGCGGATGGCAGTTTCCATGTCGCCGACTTTGAGTTGAAACCCGCGCCGGCGGTGGTGGAGGCCAAGGTCACGGGCAGTGTCGAGGCGATCGGGGAGCTTTTATCGTATGAGGCGCTAAAACCCTATGCCAGTGTGTCGCTCGATTCGTCCACGCTGAGGGGACAAGTAGGCGGCGGTCTCGAAATCGATATGAAGCTCGGGCCCAACACGGGCCCGGCGGATACAACTCTCAAGATCAATGCGGCCGTCACCAATTTCACCGCCGAAAGGCTGATCGGCAACGAGAAGCTTGACGCCGCGACTCTGACCGTCGATGTCGATCCGTCAGGACTAAGAGCGAGCGGGCAGGGCACCATGTTCGGCGCTCCGGCCGCTATCGGGATCGAGAAATTGGCAGGTAAGCCCGCCGAAGCGACGATTGGCTTGACCCTGGACGATGCCTTCCGCGCGAGGCAGGGTTTTGGCGCCGATTTAGGGGTGAGCGGGCCGGTTGGCGCGACAATTACCGCGCCTATCGGCCCCGGGGAAAAGCCCAAGGCGCGGGTCGAGCTCGATTTGAGCCGGGCCGCGATCGAGATTCCAGGAGTTTCGAAGCCGGCGGGACGGCCGGGTAAGGTCGCCTTCGCCCTGGCCGTCAACGACGCTGGGACCTTGCTCGACCAGATCGTTATCGACGCCGGGACCATTCAGGCGCGGGGCAATGTGCAACTTGGCGCGGGCCTCTCTCTTGTCGCGGCTAAATTTCCGCAAGTTAAGCTGTCGGCGGGCGACGATATGAAGATCGATGCGATAAAAACCGGCGAGTCCATGAAAGTGATCGTGCGAGGAACCGCGATTGACGCAAGACCATTCCTAAAATCGCTGATATTCAACCCTCCCGCAAGCAGCGCTGCCTGGCCAAGCAATGGCGATGAGCGCAATGAGGCAGGTCCAATCAAGGAGATCGAATTCGATGTCACATCCGGCATTTTGAGCGGATATAACAAACAGATCATAGCCGGGGCCGAACTGAGATTTGCGAAACGCGGCGGCCAGATGAGCCAATTCACTTTTGCCGGGGCCTTCGGCGGCCAGCCGATTTCGTGCAACCTGACCAGAGGCGGCGCTTCGCCCCAGCTTTACCTCGTCAGCGAGGATGCGGGAGCGCTTTTGTTGTTCCTCGACCTTTACAAGCACATGGAGCGCGGTCGGCTCGCGGTCGGGATGCGTCTTGGACCGGGCTCCCTTGCTGGCGTCCTTCTCATCGACGATTTCGTTTTGCGCGACGAACCTGCGTTGCGCCGGTTAGTGGCCGAGGGCGCTCCGCCGCTGGATACCCCCGGCCAAGTGCAAAAAATCGATGCCAACGCGATCGCGTTCAACAAATTGCAGGTGCGTTTCCAACGCAATGGCAGCCGCCTCGATCTCAGCGAAGGCACCATGCATGGCGAGGCCATTGGCCTAACCGTCGAAGGCAGCCTCGATTTCGTGCACGACCAAGTCGACATAAGCGGGACTTTCGTTCCCGTCTATGCCTTCAACAACATGTTCGCGAAATTACCAGTTGTCGGACTTATCCTCGGGGGCGGATCGAACGAAGGCTTGATCGGGGTCAATTACCGGATCACTGGCTTGGCAAGCGCGCCAACGCTCAACATCAATCCTCTGTCGGCGATCGCGCCAGGAATTTTCCGTCAGATATTTGGCGTCTCCGATTTCGATCCCATGCGTCCGCAGCGATAGGCAGGTCAAGTTACTAACGGCTTTCTCGCTCCCATGTTACATCTTCTCCTTTATACCGCTCGAGAGAAGCCACCAATTGACCGGATATGATGTTGCGAAGCCGCAGATCATGGCGATCTGCATCATGAACCAAAATTCAACAGTATTGGTATCCAGCATCACTCCAAGCCACTTACGGAAGATCAAAAAATCGGCGATTGCCATAAAAGCTTACATCCCTATCTGCCATGCTGTCAGGGAAAAGGTGTCAGCCTTGATCGCTGCGATCATACCCTGGCCAAAGGTAAGAGCTGCCATTGGCGCAATCGTGAAATACTGGAAGGCAACACCGAACGCATAGGCGAAGATATAATCCACAAGCCAGACGGCGAAAATCGGGTCACTGAAAATTGTGTGCCCGCCGAATGCAACGGCAATGGCGGGCACAGCGAAAACCAGCCATTCCGCGCAGATATCCCCCAGCGTGCAGCCGCTTCCACAGTGAAGAGCGGCATTACTGACCATTATTGGAAAAGGGGCCAGTGTCTTGCTCGGAAGCTCATTACGGTGCTCGATCGCGGCGTGGGTCCTCTGACGGGTAGCAAGGCGGCCGTAAGTATAATACTGCCACAAAATCCACCCGGTCCCGAATAGAGCGGTAACCGGCCAGACTATGTTCATGATCCACATGTGCTGTGGGGTTCTTAACTCGTCCAGCGCGACGATGCTTGCACTAGCGAACCCCAAGAGCAAATAAGCAATGGACAGAGCGTGGAGCCAATCCGCAACCATGGCTCTCAGCCGCGTTCCGGCCCTCTCGAGATTTGGTTTTGCGAACCGCTAGATAACTGTGGCGTGCCGTAAGGGTTCCCAAGCGCGCGGCCGGTTTAAAGGCGAGCGCGTTTCGGCTACTAGCGCCATCGTCAAGCCTCTACTCGTTGCGATCGGCAGGCCCACGCATATGGCGGAAATGTTCGAGAGCGCGATGTCCGGTATTGCCGAGCGCCCGCGAGCCTCCGATTAGACGACTTTCAACAATACATGCCGTTTTTTGCCGAGCGAGAGCTTTACGACGTCATTAATAACGTCTCCGGAGTCAATCATAGCGTGCTCGCCCATGACGGTCCTACCGTTGATTTTCAGGCCGCCGCCCATGATTTGGCGCCGCGCCTCGCCGGTCGAGGCGACGAGCCCCGATTTGACGAAAGCGGTGAGCACCCCAAGGCCCGCCTCGATCTCGGCGCGGGCGATTTCCACCGACGGCAGGCCACTCAGGCTATATGATCCAGGTTCCGCGCTTACCGGGCCAAGCGGATGTGTTATCGAATCCAAGGCTGCACCATAGTTCGCACGGCGCGGAATCGGATTATTACCGATTCCCTCCATCCAGCCAGAGGGTGGGGGTGACTCGAAAGTTTGCCGCGCCGCGCCGGCCGCCCGCAACGCCGCCTCGCGCCCATGCAACATGGCGGTTGCTTCTGTGGCGAGAATTTTCTTCGTCTCGTTGATTTCGGTGCCCCCCAGCGCTTCGAGGCGGGCGATTTCATCAAGAGGCAATTCGGTGAAAAGTTTCAAAAACCGCCCGATGTCCCGGTCGTCGCAATTGCGCCAGTATTGCCAATAGTCGAAGACGGGGAACAGGCCTTCATCGAGCCATACCGCCCCCTGCGCGGTCTTGCCCATTTTGGCTCCCGACGCGGACGTCAAGAGCGGCGAGGTCAAGCCATAAAGCTGGCTCGTGCCCATCCGCCGGCCGAGATCGATCCCGGTAACAATATTGCCCCATTGGTCCGAGCCGCCCATCTGCAAAACGCAGCCATAGCGCTTGAATAGCTCGACGAAGTCGTAAGCCTGAAGGCACATGTAATTGAATTCGAGGAAAGATAATTCCTGGTCGCGTTCGAGCCGGAGTTTCACTGAATCCAGCGACAGCATCCGGTTGACCGAGAAATGACACCCCACGTCGCGCAGAAAATCAATGTAGTTGAGCGTGGCGAGCCATTCCGCGTTGTCGGGCATGATCGCGTCATGTTTTTCTTCGCCAAAGCTCAGGAACTTGGCGAAGACGCGTTTGATCCCCTCTTTATTGGCGGCAATCGTCTCCAGAGGGAGCAATTGACGGCTCGCGTCCTTGCCCGAGGGATCGCCGACCCGCGTCGTGCCGCCGCCCATCAGCGCGATCGGCCTGCCGCCAGTCTTTTGCAGCCAGCGCAACAGCATGATTTGAACGAGCGAGCCGGCGTGGAGCGAGGGCGCCGTGCAGTCGAAACCGATATAAGCAACGAGATCGCCGCTTTTTGCGATTTGATCGAGCGAGGCCAGATCGGAGCATTGATGCAAAAAGCCGCGCTCGACGAGCACGCTGAGAAAGCCGGATTGGGGACGAAAATCGCTGGTCACAGGAAGCTTTCGGCAAAAGGATCACGCCGTTGCAGCAAGGGCATGCGATCGCCTCGGATTTATAGAGCTGCGAGATTTAGGGGGAAGGACGCGGCAATGCAACGGCGGCGTGTTTCGCACACCTCCGGCGAAACCGGCGTCTTGCCAAGGATTTCACGGCAACAGTCGCCTCTCCCATTGCCTTCCTCCATGCCGCCTCAGCCCTGCTGCCGATCAGGCGACGACCCGGAACGGGCAAGGCGGCATCCGGCGGGCGAGATTTTCCTGTAACGGCTTTCGGATAACGGCGCGCGATGGTGAAATCCGCCGCGCCGGCATCCGCGATGGAAGACATGCCGAAGACATGCCGAAGACATGCCGAAGACATGCCGAAGACATGCCGAAGACATGCCGAAGACATGCCGAAGACATGCCGAAGAC
>JBOHJU010000025.1:0-15934 GCA_050728755.1 Methylocella sp. | reverse complement strand
ATTCTCGACCCGGCCTGCGGCTCGGGCAACTTTCTCTACCTAGCGCTCCAGCGCGTGAAGGACCTCGAATTCCGCGTCAACAACGAAAGCGAGAAGCTGGGGCTCAAGGCGCTGGCCCCCGCGCTGTCCCCCGCGCTGGCCCGGAAATCCTTTTCGGCATCGAGATCAATCGGCTCGCCGCCGAGATCGCCCGCACCACGATCTGGATCGGCGACATCCAATGGGGCCTGAAACATGCGCTTTACACGCGGCCAGAGCCGGTTTTGCGCAAGCTCGATCAGATCGAATGCCGCGATGCAGTTTTGGCGCAGAGGCCGGACGGAGGTTTTGTTGAAGCACGATGGCCGACAGTCGATTTCATCATCGGCAATCCGCCGTTCTTGGGGGACCGTCGAATGATTGCGGGGTTGGGCGAAGAATATGTGACTTCTTTGCGAGAGATATATGCTAATCGCATTCCAGGAAGATCTGATCTCGTCTGTTACTGGTTTGTCAAAGCCGCTGAATGCGTTCAAGCGTTGAACAATGTTCGCGCCGGCCTCGTCGCAACCAATTCGATTTCGGGGGGCAATAACCTACCAACCTTACGCTTCGTCTCCGAGAGGTCCGCGATTTTTGAAGCGTGGAATGATGAGCCCTGGATTGTGGAAGGTGCGGCCGTCCGGGTCGCCTTGATCTGTTTTACGGGTCTCGGCTCAAACGAAGCACTTCGACTGAACGGCGCTGTTGTCGAGACAATTGGCGTTGATCTTACCAAAACCGACGAAGCCGGAAGCGCTCGTACTTTAATAGAGAACCGAAATGTTTCGTTTATTGGGACGCAGAAAAACGGTCCATTCGATGTGCCTGGTGAGCTCGCTCGGAGTTGGCTAAAACTTCCGGTCAATCCCAACGGCAAATCAAACGCCGATGTTTTACGTCCTTGGACAAATGGGAGTGGGATTGTCCGGCGCAACGAGGACCGATGGATCATTGATTTCGGCGTTGAAATGTCTCAGGCCAGCGCTAGCCTATTCGAAGCGCCATTTGAGCATGTCATCAAATACGTCAAGCCGACGCGATTGAGTCTACGACGGCAGTGGCACAGGACAAAATGGTGGCTGCACGGCGATCCTCGGCCAGCCTTACGCCGATCCTTGCAGCCTATGCCCCGGTTCATCGCAACGCCGCTGGTTGCAAAACACCGAATCTTTGTCTGGTTGCCATCCATCAAAATTCCAGAAAACACGGTCATTGTCATTGCCCGCGACGACGACACGACATTCGGCATTCTCCATTCGCGCTTCCACGAGGGCTGGTCGCTGCGACTCGGGACTTCGCTCGAAGATCGCCCGCGCTATACCCCGACCACCACCTTCGAGACCTTTCCTTTCCCCGAAGGCCTCACGCCCAACATCCCCGCCGCTGCTTATGCCAGTGACCGCCGCGCGATCCGCATTGCGGATGCGGCAAAAAGTCTCGACGATTTGCGTCGTGTCTGGCTGAACCCGCCGGACCTGATTCGGATCGAGCCGGAAGTCGTCCCCGGCTACCCCGACCGCATTCTGCCAAAAGACGCGGACGCCGCCAAAAAACTCAAGGAGCGCACGCTCACAAATCTCTATAATCTACACCCGCAATGGCTCGCCGATGCGCATGAAGCGCTCGACCGCGCGGTCGCCGCCGCCTATGGCTGGCCCGAGGAGATTCCAACCGAAGAGGCGCTGGAAAAGCTCCTCGCGCTCAATCTCGCGCGGCGCACGCGGCAGGAAAACCGGAGCTAGCCCCAGCGGCGCGCGGCGCGCGGCGCGCCAAAGAATCCATTGCCTTCGCCATTGCGGCACCTCGACGACGGCTTTAAACGTTCGTAGCCGGGCTGTTCCGTCAGCCGCAGATAGGGCTCGCAAAGGCAGGGGGCCTTCACGTGGCGCCAAGCAATCAGGGTCGCATCAGCGACACGAAATAGCCGCTTTCGGCGGCTCAATCCTAAAGTTCCCGGCTTAGCCAGGAACGCTTACTTAGAATTGCCCCAGGGCAATCGGGTGAAGGGCTAAATTCCTTTCCCGCATGCTGAGGAGGCTCCGAAGGAGACGTCTCGAAGGACAAGGAAGAGGCTTCAGACCCGTTGATGGGTTTCTCGTCCTCTCATCCTGAGTTTATCGAAGGACGAGACGCGACTTGGCTCGCTCCTCAGGATGAGGAGCCTGTTCACCCAATTGCCTTGAGGCTTGCCCGAAATAGCCCCGCGGGATAGGAGCATTATCCAAATGGCCGCCATTTTCCGGCCGACGGCAAATTTGGCGGCAGCGCTGACCCTGTTGGTCATCGCAGCCTTATTCGGCGTGGGCCTTGTTTGGTGGTGGGTCTGGCCCCGACTCGATTACACCAGCCATGTCCGCTGGACTGTCGCTCAGCCGGTACCGTTCAGCCACGAGCATCATGTGGCAGGTTTAGGGATCGATTGCCGGTTCTGCCATACCTCGGTGGAGGTTTCGTCGAACGCCGGCCTGCCGCCAACCTACACTTGCATGACCTGCCATTCTCAGATCTGGACGAATGCCGAACTTCTTGCGCCGGTGCGCCAAAGCCTAGCCGACGACAAGCCGATCGTCTGGAACCGGATCACCAACCTGCCCGACTATGTTTATTTCAACCACAGCATTCACATTGCCAAGGGCATCGGCTGCTCGAGTTGCCATGGGGAGGTGGATAAAATGCCGCTCAGCTACAAGGCCAAATCCCTTACTATGCAGTTTTGCCTCGACTGTCACAGCGACCCCGCCCCGAACCTGCGGCCGAAGGATCAGATCTACAATACGGAATGGCGCCGGACCGCCGACACGCCCTCGCCGGAGACGCTAATGGCCGAGTACCACATTGGCGGCCGCAACCTCACGGATTGTTCGATATGTCACCGGTGAGCCGGCAATGGCGCAGCCTGGAGGAATTGGCGGACGATCCGACATTTATCGCCCGCGCCGCACAAGAATTTCCGGGACTCGCCGAGGCGCTGGCCTCGCCGCACGACCGCCGGCGGGTGATCAAGCTAATGACGGCGGCTTTCGCGGTCGCCGGGCTCGGCGGCTGTGCTGTCGGACCGGCGGGAGGACACCTTATCCCGGCGGTGAGGACGCCGCCGAACATAATCCCCGGCCTGCCAAATTTCTACAGCACCGCTAATGTGGTGGGCGGATACGCGAGCGGCATCGTGGTCAAGCACCAGATGGGCCGGCCGATCAAGGTGGAGGGAAACCCACAGCACCCAGCAAGCCTCGGCGCCACCGACGTGTTCGCGCAAGCTCAAGTGCTGGATTTTTACGACCCGGATCGGGCTTGGGCGATAATGGCGCATAGCCTTCCCGCCGATCAACAAAGCTTCCAGGCGGCTCTATTGGCGCAGCGAGCAAAAATCAGCGAGACCCGCGGCGGGGGATTCCATATCCTTACCGGCACCATCACCTCGCCGACCCTGGCTACGCGACTGGATATGCTACTTGCAAATTACCCAGAAGCTCGCTGGCACCAGTGGGATCCGATCTCGCGCGCCAATGTTTCAAAGGGCGCTTTGCTGGCCTACGGCCAGCCGGTCGACTTGATGCCGAAACTCGAAGAGACGGACGTCATCTTCGCGATCGATAGCGATCTCCTGAGTTCCGCGCCCGGGCATTTGCGCTTCGCTCGAGACTTCGCCTCCCGCCGAAATCCTACGCGTGCGCAAAAGATGAGCCGGATTTACGCGATGGAGCCTACGCCGACGCTGATAGGATCGGTTGCGGATCATCGGTTTATCGCCGGGCCGCGCGAACTTCGCCAGGTCGTCATGGCCCTAGCGGCAGGGATCCTGCAAGGCTCACCGCTGCCCGTAGTCCCCGGCTGGGTTGCTGGCGTGATGGCGGATCTCACCGCAAATCGCGGCCGCGCGCTAATCCATATCGGACCTGACCAGCCGCCCGAAATACATGCCCTCGTGCATGCAATGAACGAGACACTGGGTGCGCGTGGAAACACGCTGGAGCTGATCGCGCCGGTGGCGCACGCGGCCACCGTCCAGGCGGCATCGCTGGCCGAACTGGCGGACGCTATGCATGCCGGGAAAGTGAATATGTTGCTGATCATGGACAGCAACCCCGCGTATGCTGCTCCGGGAGCATTTGGTTTCGCCGAGGGCTTGAAACGCGTGGGCTTTAGCCTTGCGCTGAGCCCGGCTCCGGACGAGACCAGCGAACTGACGACGTGGGCCGTGCCGATGGCGCACCCATGGGAGTCCTGGAGCGATGCGCGGGCCTTTGATGGCACTGCGTCAATTCTGCAGCCGCAGGCGCTGCCGCTTTACAACGGCATCGGCATGCATGAGATGCTGGCGCTGCTCGCAGAACCCTTCCCGTCCACTGCGCTCGAAGCCGTGCAGGCTACGTGGAAGCCCCGGATGGGTCAGGATTTCGCGCAGGCTTGGCACGATGCGCTGGCGATCGGCGTCGTTCCCGGCACGGCCAGTCCGAAAGCCGACGTGTCGTTGCGCTCAGACGCGGGACGTCAAACGCCACCGGAGCCGCCCGATCATCCGCTGACGATCCTGTTCCGCCCAGACCCGCATTTATGGGACGGGCGCTATGCGAACAACGCCTGGCTGCAGGAACTGCCGCGGCCCCTCACGAAACTTACCTGGGACAATCCATTGCTGATCGCGCCAGATCTAGCAGGTCAGTTGAAGCTCCATAACGGCGACATGATCCGTCTCTCAATGGGCGGTACGAGCGTGACGGCTCCCGCCTGGATCATGCCGGGCCAAGCGGCGGATTGCGTCGTGGCGCTGCTTGGGTTCGGCCGGCGGCGCGCCGGTTCTATCGGGAGCGGTGCCGGCTTCGACTTCTATCCGCTGACCGGACGCTCGGATGCGGCGTCGCTCCAGAAGACGGCTGGTCACTTAGACCTAGCCAGCACCGACTATCACAACCTGATCTTCGACAAGGCGGGAGACTATGCCAGGCACGGCACACTTGCCGCGTATACGGCGGACCCGCACTTCCTCGCCGACGGGAAGCCGGAGCCGCATTTGTATCGCTGGAAGCCCGAAGGACCGGCCGCCTGGGCGATGAGCGTTGACCTCAACGCCTGCATCGGTTGCAATGCGTGCGTTGTCGCCTGCCAGGCCGAGAACAACATTCCGGTTGTCGGCAAGGAAGAGGTGCTTCGCGAGAGAGAGATGCACTGGCTGCGCATCGATCGCTACTATGAAGGCAGTCCCGCCGCTCCCGATAGTTACTTTCAGCCGGTTTTGTGCATGCACTGCGAGGAGGCACCCTGCGAGCCCGTCTGTCCCGTGGGGGCGACAGTACACGATTCCGAGGGTCTCAATGTGATGGTGTACAACCGCTGCATCGGGACGCGGTTCTGCTCCAACAATTGCCCCTACAAAGTGCGCCGGTTCAACTTTTTCGCTTTCGCCGAAGAGGACCAGCGCCCGCCGCAGTCCTGGAATCCCGATGTCACCGTGCGCGGGCGCGGGGTGATGGAGAAGTGCTCTTTTTGCCTGCAGCGGATTGCCGAAGCGAGAATTGTGGCCGACCGGGAAAACCGGCCAGTCGGCGAAGTGGTGACGGCGTGTCAAGCCGCCTGTCCGACAAAGGCCTTTACTTTCGGCAATATGGCGGCGCCCGACAGCGAGGTCACAAAACGCAAACAAAGCCCGCTCGATTACGCGCTGCTGGCTGACCAGAACACCCGTCCGCGCGTCACCTACGAGGCGCGGATCCGTAACCCGAATCCGGCACTTGAGGGCAGCGGCGAATGACCGATATTCCGGCCTCACAAGCATTGCATCCAGACAGCCCCGGCGGCCGTTCGCGGCCGCCGCATGCCGGCGATCCGGTTGTCTTGCCGGGCCCAACCATCGGTTCGATGACCGATCATATCTGCGCGATTGCGCTGCGCAAGCGCGCCTTTCTTTGGTGGTGGGTCGCGATGGCGCCCGTCTCGCTGGGCACCGCTGTCTTGTTTGGCGCGATCGTCTGGCTGTTCTATGCGGGCATTGGCATTTGGGGCGTGGACTTGCCGGTGATGTGGGGTTTCGCCCTCATCGGCTATGTCTGGTGGATCGCGATCGCGTCGGGGGGAACGTTCATCTCCTCGCTGTTCTATTTGACGAAGGTGGAATGGCGAACGTCACTTAATCGTCTCGCCGAGACGATGACGCTCTTCGCGGCCGCCTGCGCGGCGATCTATCCGATCCTGCATCTGGGCCGCCCATGGCTGTTCTATTGGCTATTCCCCTATTTCAATATAATGACCCTGTGGCCGCAGTTCCGCAGCCCCCTCCTGTGGGACTTTTTTGCGATTCTTACCTACGTCATCTCCTCCATCGTGTTTTGGTACTTTGGCGTTATCCCCGACCTCGCGACGATGCGCGATCGCGCGGCGACGCGCCGCAAGCAGATCCTCTACGGCGTGTTCGCTTTGGGCTTCCGCGGCTCCGATAGCCAGTGGCGGCATTACCACCCAACCTATGGCGTCATGGCGGCGATCATGGCGCCGCTCGTCGTATCCGTGCACAGCATCGTCGGACTAGATTTCGCCGGCGCCGCCACCATCGGATGGCACTCGACGGAGTTCCCGCCGTTCTTCGTCTTCGGCGCATTGCTATCGGGCTTCGCGATGGTGCTGCTGATGGTCGTGCCATTGCGCCGCCTGCTGAGCTTGGAAGACTTCATAACGGGACACCACATCGATATTCTTTGCAAGATGTTGCTGGTGAGCAGCCTATGTCTCGCCTACGCCTACATGATGGACGCGTTCTCGGTCTTCTATGGCGGGGATATCGCAGAGAAGATCGGATTCGTCGATAAGGTCAAGGGATCCAGGGCGGCGTTCTATTGGGCAACCATACTTTTCAACATTACTCTTCCGCAGCTCATGTGGTTTCGGCGGCTGCGCCTGAACCAGACCCTGATCATGCTCATCAGCTTCGGCGTGATCGTCGGCATGTGGTGCGAACGCTACGAGATCGTCGTGATGAGTCTGCGCCGTACGCACCTTGCCTCCGCTTGGGGTAATTTCGAACCGACGGTCTGGGACTGGGTGACGCTTTTCGGCACGGTCAGCCTGTTCGTTTCCGGAATCCTGCTCGCCGTGCGCTACGTGCCGGCGATCGCGATGTTTGAGATGCGTACCTTGCTCCAGCGTCGCTCGCACGAAGGAGACGGCAGGTGAGCGGCGGCATTGTTGCCTCTTTCGGAACGAAGACGGCGCTGCGCCGCGCGATGGAGCGCCTCGACGCCGGAGGCATCGATGGACTGCAAACGTACACGCCGGCATCGGTTGATGACGGTCGCACGGACTCGCCTGTACCAACCGTTATCCTGATCGTGGGACTGTTTGGCGCCGCGGCCGGTTACGGGATGGAAGTTTATGCGAACATGGTCGGCTACCCTCTCGATATTGGCGGACGGCCGGAATTTTCCTGGCCGTCCTTCGTGCCGATCGCGTTTGAGATTGGCATTTTGTTCGCCATTTTCGCCGGCTTTTTCGGCTATTTGGTCGTCGCCAGGATGATCAGGCTCTACGATCCGGTCGACGAATGCGAGTCGATGCGCCAGGCGATGCGCGATGGATGGGTCGTCGCGATCCGCAATGGCGACGTGCCGCAGCTCGAGCGCGCCCGCGAGATCCTGGGCGGCCTCGATCCAAAGCTCATCGAAGAGATCCCGCAATGAGGCGCGCGATCATGCTTACGGTTGTAATAGCGCTCGCCGGTTGCGACACCATGTCTGTTCAGCCCAAACAGAAGGTTTATTCGCCGCTCGTCGGGCCCGCCAAGGTCCCGCCCGGCACCGTGGAATACAATGATAAGCCGGTGCCGCCGCCGCCGGTGACGCTCGCGCTACTCCAGCGCGGTCAAGAGCGGTTTCGGATTTACTGCACGCCGTGCCATTCCGAGCTCGGCGACGGACACGGCATGATCGTTCAGCGCGGCTTTCCGCCGCCGCCCTCCTATCACATCGATCGTTTGCGCCAGGCGCCGGTGCAGCACTTCTACGACGTGATCACGAACGGCCACGGAGCAATGTATTCTTTTGCCGAGCGCGTACAGCCCGCGGATCGCTGGGCGATCGCTGCTTATATCCGCGCTTTGCAGCGCAGCCAGCACGCTACGGCGGCGGATTTGCCGGCCGATCAGCAGGGCGCACTGAAATGACCCGCCGCGAAGCCGAGCGCATAGCCTGGATGATTGGAAGCGCCGCCCTCGTCGGCACGGCGATCGGATGGATCTTTGCGCCGGCCGCGTTTCCATATGCCTGGCTGGCGGCGCTGACCGCGTGGCTCGGGTGGCCTATCGGCTGCATGGGGCTTCTGCTGATCCACGCCTTGACCGGCGGAGCTTGGGGGTACGCGACAAGGCCGCAGCTGGTTGCCGGGATGACTACTTTGCAGCTGCTGCCGCCTGCGCTGATCCCCTTGATCATCGTCGCGCCGGCCCTCTATTCCTGGCTGCGCCCGGAGGTGGCGGCGCATTTGGATAACGGGTTTTACTTGAACTCGCCTTTCTTTGCCGCGCGAACCATTGTCTACTTGATTGTTTGGTTCGGGCTGAGCTTACTGGTCTTGCGTGCGCTTCGACAGGAAGGGTCCGATCTGAGGCTTGCACGGATCGCGCCCGCCGGGCTGATCCTGCTGGCGATCACCGTCACCTTTGCGGCGATTGACACGACAATGTCGCTCGATCCGCACTTTGTCTCCAGCGCCTACGGCCTAATCGCGATTGCCGAAATGGGACTTCTGGCGCTCTCGGTGTCCATTTTTGCTGCCGTCACTGGAGAGCCGCCGGACACAGACACCCTGCGCAGCCTGGGCCAGCTGCTGCTGGGGTTGCTCATTCTCTGGGCATATCTCGATTTCATGCAGCTGCTGATCATTTGGCAGTCGGACCTGCCAAAGGAGGCGGCATGGTACGCCGCCCGCTGGACGGGCGGATGGGCCGTTGCAGCCGGTTTCGTGGGCGGAGGCCATTTCCTGCTGCCGTTCTTCGCCCTTTTATCGCCTAAGGTGCAAAGCTCGCGGCGGGGGATCGCCTGGATCACAGCGCTTCTCATCCTGAGCGAGATTGTCCGCAGCTGGTGGCTGGTGGTGCCCGCATCCGGAAAGGGCTTCGGCATCGTCGATGTGTTGGCAATGCTCGGCGTGATCGGAATTGCGGCTGCGCTGGCGCTCGGTGCGCCTCTGATGCCGCCGATGCCTCAACAGGTGCGGCGCGATGTCTGAGAAAGACCTCGCCCCAGCGCGGCATGAGCCAACCGATGTCGGCGGACGGTTCATTTGGATTGGCGCGGCAGCGGTGCCGGCATCGGCGGTCCTTTTCGCGCTCATCGCGCTGTGGCTCTACCCGGGTGCGACGACCGACCGGACCCTGCACTTGCCCTTGCCGCAATATCCGAACCCCCAGCTGCAACCGGTTCCGAGGGCGGACATGGCGAAGTTTTACCGCGAGGAAATGCAAAGGCTGAACAGTACGGGCTGGGTCGACAAGGCCCACGGCATCGCGCACATCCCCATCACCGAGGCAATGCGCGAGATCGCCCAAGAGAATATCCCGGGCTGGCCAGGCGCGGCGGAGAAACCCCCCACCGCGCAGGCGGTAATTTCTGCTGCTCCCGCGCCGGCAGAAAAACCTCCTGCCACGCAGGCGGAAGTCCCCGCCTCGCCAGCGACGACGGAGAAACCCTTTGAGGTTGCGCTTCCTAAGTATCCTTCTGCTCGCCACGCCAGGGTTCGCAGTTGCGGCGCCCGTCCCGGATTTCAGCGGCCTTGCCTACCAGCAAAGGCCAGGCGCCATGCTCCCCCTGCAAGACATGTTCCGCGACGACACCGGGCGCACGGTGAGGCTGGCAGACGTCTTTGAAGGAAAGCCGTTGATCCTTGCGCTCGGCTACTTTCGTTGCCCCAATCTTTGCAGTGTCGTTCGCGCCGACCTGTTCCGTGCGCTCCTGGCGTCCGGAATGATCGCGGGGCGTGACTACGCTTTGGCCTTGCTGAGCATCGACCCGGCGGAGACCAGCGCGATAGCGGCCTCGGCCAAGGCGGAAGAACTGCAACGCTATCCGGCGCCCGGCGCGGCGCAGAATTGGCATTTCCTCACAGGCGCCGCCGATGCCCTGCAGGCGGTGGCCGACGGCATTGGCTTTCGCGGCCGTTTCGATCCGGAGTTGAAGCAATTCGTGCATCCCACCGGTGTCGTCTTCGCGACGCCTTCCGGTATCGTGTCGAGCTATCTCCTCGGTGTCGGCTATGCGCCCGCCGACGTGCGGCTTGGCGTGACGCGCGCCGAGTCGGGGGGCATCGCGGCTGCGGCATTACCGGTCCTATTGCTCTGCTACGATTACGATGCGACGACGGGGCGCTACACCCTTGCGATCATGAAGCTACTGCGCTTGGCCGCGGCGATCACAGTGCTGACCGTCGGCGGTATGTTGTTCCTGGCGTTTCGCCGGGAGAAGGGCCGCGCATGAGTTTCTGGCTCCCCCAGGCGACAATTGACGCGGCGGAAGTCGACTATCTGCTCTTGGCGCTGCTCCTGGTTTCGTGCGCGATCCTCGCGCTCGTCTTTGGTCTCATCTGGGTCTATATGATCAAATACCGCGCCGGCAGCTCGATTGATCGCGGCATTCCAGCCGAGAAGACCTGGCGGCTGGAGACAGCCTGGACGATCGCCACCTTGGTCGCCTTCTTCGGGTTGTTCATCTGGGGCGCGGACCTCTATGTGCGGCTGTTCCAGCCGCCTCCCAATACCTTGAAGATCTACATCGTCGGCAAGCAATGGATGTGGAAAGTTGAGCACGAAGGCGGCCAGCGCGAGATCAACGCATTGCATCTGCCGGTCGGGCGCCCGGTCGAATTGGTGATGACCTCGGAGGACGTGATCCACGACTTTTCCGTGCCGGCATTTCGGATCAAGCATGACGTGCTGCCGGGCCGTTACGAAACACTATGGTTTCAGGCTGAGCGGCCCGGCACGTATCGCTTGTTCTGCACGCAGCTTTGCGGCACAGGCCACGCCAGCATGGTTGGCGAGGTCGTGGTCATGTCCGACCCGGATTACCAAAAATGGCTCGGTCAAAATGGCGGCGGCGAGACCATGGCGACGGCAGGTAAAACCCTATTCATGCGGTTTGGCTGTAGCGGCTGCCATGGCGGGAACGGCGCCGGCGGAAGTCAATCGGGCAGCACGGTGCACGCTCCCGCCCTCGCGGGCCTTTACGGCAGCCCGGTGACGCTGATCGACGGCACAATAGTCACCGCGGACGACCGTTATATCCGTGACTGCATTCTAATACCGGAGACCCAGCGGGTGGCGAGCTACCCGCCCGTCATGCCGTCCTTCGCGGGACAGATCAGCG
Organism: Methylocella sp.; assembly: GCA_050728755.1. Taxonomy (GTDB): domain Bacteria; phylum Pseudomonadota; class Alphaproteobacteria; order Rhizobiales; family Beijerinckiaceae; genus Methylocapsa. The sequence goes on along the minus strand of JBOHJU010000025.1, from coordinate 4,568 downwards.
AAGAGGATCTTCTAAAGATCATTGCTTTCATCAAGTCCTTGACGCCGGAGGAACAGCCATGAGCGTAGCGGCTACCATTGAGACTGCAGAAATCGCCGATTCGTACCTGACCGACGGAGTTACGATCCGCAGCTGGCTGTTGACGACCGATCACAAGCGGATCGGGGTCCTTTATCTTGGCACGATTACAATCTTTTTCTTTATCGGCGGCATCGCGGCGGCATTGATCCGTTATAATTTGATCGTGCCGCAAGGCATGATCGGGTCGGCGGAGACGTACAACAGGCTGTTCACCATGCATGGCGTGGTGATGGTGTGGTTCTTTCTGATTCCTGCCGTTCCGACGACGCTCGGCAATTTCGTTATCCCCTTGATGCTCGGCGCGCGTGACGTCGCCTTCCCGCGGCTGAATTTGATCAGCTGGTATCTCTTTGCCGCCGCGGGCATCGTCCTTCTCTGGGCTCTGTTCGCAGGCGGCATCGATACGGGCTGGACCTTCTACACCCCGCTCGCCTCCGCCTACTCCCACTCGCACGTCGTGGCGGCGGTCGTGGCGATCTTTATCTCGGGCTTTTCTTCGATCGCGACCGGACTGAACTTCATCGTCACCATCCATCGTCTGCGCGCACCGGGCATGACCTGGCACAAGATGCCGGTGTTCCTTTGGTCGCTCTACGCCACCAGCGTCCTTTTTGTGCTTGCCACCCCGAATTTGGCCATGACGCTACTGCTGCTGACGTTCGAGCGGATCTTCCACATCGGCGTGTTCGATCCGGCGTTGGGCGGCGATCCGCTCTTGTTCCAGCACCTGTTCTGGTTCTACTCCCACCCGGCCGTCTACATCATGATCCTGCCGGGCATGGGGGTGATCAGCGAGATCGTCCCCGCCTTCTCGCGCAAGCGCCTATTCGGCTATGAATTTGTCGTCTGGTCCAGCATCGCGATCGCGGTGATCAGCTTTCTGGTTTGGGGGCATCACATGTTCGTGGCCGGCACGTCGCTCTATTCCGCCCTGGTGTTCTCGATTCTGAGCTTTGTGGTTGCGGTGCCGTCCGCGATCAAAGTTTTCAACTGGATTGGGACAATGCACAAGGGCTTCATCCGGTTCGACGCGCCGATGCTTTATGCAATCGGCTTCATCGGACTTTTCACGATAGGCGGCCTGACCGGCCTGTTCGTGGCCGCGCTCGCCGCCGATGTTCATCTGGCGCAGACCTACTTCGTGGTCGCGCATTTTCACTACGTCATGGTCGGCGGCATGGTTTCCGCCTTTTTCGCCGGATTGCATTTTTGGTGGCCGAAGATCTTCGGGCGGATGTATCCGGAGATGTGGGGGCGGGCCGGTGCGATACTTATTTTCATCGGCTTTAACCTGACCTTCTTCCCGCAGTTCATCGTCGGCTATCTCGGCATGCCCCGGCGCTATCATTCCTATCCGCCGGAATTCCAGGTGCTGAACGTGCTCTCGTCGGCTGGGGCAACGATCCTAGCCATCGGCTATCTGCTCCCGCTAGGCTATCTGACGTGGTCGCTATTTTACGGCAAACGCGCAAGCCCCAATCCGTGGGGCGCCACGGGGCTCGAGTGGCAGACATCTTCGCCGCCGCTCACGGAGAACTTCGTTGTGACGCCGACAGTAATCGAACCTCCCTATAACTACCCGCCACCCGAGGTCGTGCAGCACCATGCCTGAAGCTTCGCTTACGCACGAGTTCCAATATTCGAGTGCACGCCACCAATCGGAAACGGCCATCTCGGGGATGTGGCTCTTTCTGGCGACCGAGGTGGTGTTCTTTGGCGCCTTATTCCTGAGCTGGATCTATTCCCGCCATTGGAATCAGGCCGGATTCGATGCGGGCGCGCAGCAGACCGACCTCACGATCGGGACGGTAAACACCGTGCTTCTGATAACCAGCAGTCTCGCGTACAGCGCAGGCGTCGCCTTCATCGAGGCAGGAAATACCCGGAGGCTGATCCAGTGCTGCGCCATCGCCTGGCTGCTTGGGCTCGCCTTCATGATCCTCAAATTCGGGGTCGAGTGGGGCAAAGATTACAGCGTACATCTGTTCCTGGGGCCCGACTTCGCCATCAACGGTCCGCTTGGCGGCGGCGCGCGGCTCTTCTTCGTCTTCTACTTCTTCGGCACCTCGATCCATGGGCTGCATCTGCTGGTCGGGCTGATTCTTGTCGGATGGATCATCCGGCTCGCGCGGCGGGACGAAGTTTCTCCTAGCTATTATACGCCGGTTAGCGTGGTCGGCATCTACTGGAGCTTCGTCGACGCGGTGTGGCTTGTCCTTTATCCACTGATTTACCTCGTGGGGCGTGGCACATGAACCAACGTTTGCGCCACTTATTTCTGGCCTGGGTGCTGCTGATGGTTCTCCTGGCAATAGAGTTCGGCGTGAGCTTCCTGCCGCTCGACCGGTCTGACCGGCCACTTATTCTGATCCCCGCCGTGTTGATGGTCGGGATCGTCGGAACGGTCTTCATGGAAGTCGGGCGAGGCCCCGAAATCGTCCGCCTCTTCGTCGTCGCCGGGTTGCTCTGGCTGAGCTTCCAGCTCGGTTTGGGCAGCTTGGACCCGCTGACCCGAATCGACTATCTGGTACAAGGTGCACGTCCAAAGTGAGGCAGAATATCGGGCCTAATTCAGGGCGTACCGTCTATGATGCAAGCAGCGTGGCATCCGAAGCAGCCTTTCCGCTGCTCTCGCAGAGCATCAAGTTGGTCAACGTGAATGCGATTTAATCCGCGGATATCATCAGGGACAGCGACCATGGCAGCCGCGCACAAAGACCGGACATACGACCGCATCCGGCCGTCTTGCACACACCTATAAAAGCACATGCCAATTGGCGGCGTCCACATATGGCAGAGCCTTCTCAACGGGCGACTATTTAGCTGTCGGCTTGTTTTGCGCCAAGGATGCCTCTGCGGCGGCGATGCCCGTTTTGTACGCGCCGTGCGCTGTCGAAAAGTCATGGATCGAACAGGCTTCCCCGGCAAAGAAGATGCGATTCTGGATCGGCGTGCTCAGCACCGGCCGGGCATTCGCGCGGCCTGGCTCGGCGTGCGAATACGACCCCAAAATGAGCGGATCGCCCGCCCAGCCGCTCGCCCCTAGCGGCCGCAAACGAGCAATGATCGCGGCGCCAAGAACCGCCGCGATCTCCTCGCATGCGAAGGCGATCATGGCGGCCTTGCCAGCGGTTTGCAGATCGCGGGCCAGGCTAGCGCCGAAATAGGCTTCGATCATCGGCCGGCCGAAGGGTCGCATGTGGTAGGCGCCTGTCGCCGCCCGGTCCGCCGCCCCGAAAAACCGCGCGTCTTTGGGAAACTCGGCGGCGTCGTCGAGTGTCAAAAAGACCTTTTCAGCGTGACCGAGCGGGAGGTGGGCTGCGGCGTCGCGGACGTCCGGGATGTCCGGCGTGAAGCGGATCGCGCCGCCAGCCAACACATTCGTCGAAACGGTAACAATGACGGCCCGAGCCCGCAGAATGCCATCCCCGGTTTCGATCCGGATGGCAGCGCCGGAGTGGTCTATTCGGATCACCTTGCAGCCGAGAACTATCGGCAGACCGGCGCTGTAGCGCGCGATCAGGGTTCCGTAGCCGGCTGGCACGCGCCAATTGATATGCGTGTCGGCGTAACGGGCGAAATCAAGTGCCGAGACGCAGGCGAGTTCCGCTCCATTGATGTAAGTCGATGTGGCATTGATCAGGCTGTTCCATGGGTTGCCTGGCTCGAGGTAGCCGGCAGCCGGCTGATCGGGGATCGACGCGGTGCCGGTTTCGAATGTCTCCCAGAAGCGCGTCGAAGCTTTGCGAAACGCGCGTCGGTGTGCCGGCGACATCCCCAGGTTGTGCGTATCGTCTTGCCAGGGCGGAAGCGTCCGGTCGATTTCGAAACCGAGCGCCGCCGCAATAGCTGTCCACGGATTGACATCTGCGGAATGCAGCCAACCGCACCCAAGATCGATCGCAGCGCCTTCGCCTTGCCGGACGCTGAATGCTCGCCCCCCGGCCCGGTTGCATGCTTCGAGCAACAACACGTCCACGCCGGCCTCGACAAGGCGGCGCGTCGCGGCGATTCCGGCGGCGCCGGCGCCGATCACGACGACATCGTGCTCATCGGTGATTTCTCTCACCTAAGTTCCCCTTGAGTCGTGCTTACCGGCCGCTTCGTCGCAGCCGCACGCGGCAACAATCGTAGACCGTGGCTTTGTCTTTAGCGGGCTTCGCTTGGCAGCCCCTTGGACCCGGAAACGGTTGCGCCTTCGCCCATATTGGCCAAGATTGAGCAGAATTTTACTCGGGATTCCGTCAAGGCACCGGCTGCTCGAAGGCTTGCGTCGGATTGGTCTCCGGGTGGCGGTCGCCGGCTGGGAGTGCCGGCGTCAATATCTCGGACAGTTGCCGGCTGGGAGGCGTCGATTATGTCTAATACCAATCGCCCTAAGTTTTGACCTGTGCCCATTTTCTGGTTCCTATTGAGGTAATGAGCTCGGATTTGGCCATCAGGGCGTTCCAGGCGTCGCAACAGGCGTCAAGAATTGCCTCGTAGCT
>JBOHJU010000024.1:0-16378 GCA_050728755.1 Methylocella sp. | reverse complement strand
GGCGGGGCTTGGCCGGAGCTTCGACGGGGGAAGCCAGGCCGCCCTATCGCGACTGCAGGAGGCGCGCGACGGCCTTGGACGTAAAGTCCACCATGGGCACGATCCGCGCGTAATTGAGCCGCGTCGGACCGATCACGCCAAGCACGCCGACGATGCGCTGCTCCCGGTCGTGAAACGGCGCAGCGATCATTGCAGAACCCGACAGCGAGAAAAGCTTGTTTTCCGAGCCGATGAAAATGCGGACGCCGTCGCCGCCCTCGGCCCGGTTCAATAGATCGATCACGTCCTTCTTTGTTTCGAGATCGGCGAACAGCAAACGGATCCGCTCGAGATCCTCGATCGCGGTGAGGTCCTGGAGCAGATTGGCCTGGCCCCTGATGATCAGCTGCGGACCATGCGAGGCCGGCCCAGCCCAGCTCGCAAGCCCAGCGTCGACAAGCCGCGCCGTCAATTCGCCGAGCTCCGCCTCGGCGAGCGTGCGCGAGGCCTCGATCTCGCACTTGACCTCCTGCAAGGTGCGGCCCCTAATCCGCGCGTTGAGGTAATTGCCGGCCTCGCACAGGGTTGACGGCGGCAGCCCCGCCGGTATTTGCAGGATTCTGTTTTCGACCGATCCATCCTCGGCGACGAGCACGGCGAGGGCGCGCTCCGGCTCGATCCTGACGAACTCGACATGTTTGAGCCGCGCGTTTTCCTTGTTAGTGACGACGACCCCGGCGCTGCCGGTCAAACCCGACAGCAGCATCATCGCGTCGCCAAGCAGCCCTTCGAGGGTCTGCTCCTGCGAGGCCGCTTTAACCTGCGCCTCGATGCGCTCGCGTTCCTCCTTACTAACGTCGCCCAATTCGAGCAGCGCATCGACGAAAAAGCGTAGGCCGAGCTCGGTCGGGAGCCGGCCCGCACTGGTGTGCGGCGCATAGATCAACCCGATCTCTTCGAGGTCCTGCATTACATTGCGGACCGAGGCCGGCGACAGCGGCGCCGGCAGAAGCCGCGCGACGTGGCGCGATCCAACCGCCTCGCCATGCGCAAGGTAGGAATCGACGATCAGCCGGAATATTTCGCGCGAGCGCTCGTTGAGCCTTGCCAGGCTGTTGCCGCCACGTGCGGCGCGGGGTGCGCGGTCCAAGGGAATTGCCATGCCGGCTAACATGACCGCACGCGGCCGGCGATGCAAGCGCGGCCAAGCGGGGGCCAGCATCACCAACGAGGTGCTTGCGCCTGCTGATGTTCCAGCCCCTGTCAAGCCGTCTTCCAGGTTTATCGCAGCGGGCCGCGAATCGCGGAGTTGATTAAGCCTTTCGCATTGTTGGCAAGCCTTTCCCAATTTTTTGGTGAAAGGGTTCCGGATGAGCAAGTGTTTGCCAAAACTGCCTTTGGTGCGCCCGAGGCGGCGAACCCCGGGGTCATGTTCATGTCGTGAGGTCATCGTAACGTCATGTGTTCAATCGACCGGTTCATTATCCGCTTTGCGGCACCGCTACGCCGGCTGCGGTCCGACAGCACGGGCGTCGTCGCGATCGTGATCGCCTTGGCAATTTCAGCGCTGGCCGGGTTCGCCGCGCTGGCTGTCGATGCCTCGGTTTGGTCAAGCACGAAAAATTCGGCACAGGGCGCGGCCGACACCGCCGCGGCGTCCGCGGTGGCGGCAGCTGCAGCCGGAAGCAGCGCGACCCAAATCCAAAACGAAGTGTACGCCAGTTCGGCGTTGGCCGGATTCACCAATGGCCAAAACGGCGTGACGGTGACCATCAACAACCCGCCAAAATCCGGCCCAAACATGTTGAACACCGGCGCCTATGAAATTATTATCAAGCAGCCGCAAAACCATTTATTCGGGGGCACGTTCGGTGCGGCACCCACGGTCAGCGGCCGCGCGGTGGCGCTCGTCGCAGGCAAGCCCGCTTGTATTTTGGCCCTCGACACCAAAGCCAGCGGCTCTGCCAGCAACGATGTCGGAGTCAGCGGCGGGGCTACGATCACGGCCACAAAATGCGCCGTCGCCGCCAATAGCTCCAGCGGGACCGCCGTGATCCTCTCGGGCGGCTCCAGCCTGACCGCCTCCAACTTGAATGTCGTGGGCAATTATTCCGTCTCGGGCGGCGCCACGATAACCGCAACAATCAAGACGGGTGCCCCGGTGACCACCGATCCCTACGGATGCCCCCCCAACTTCCCCCAAGGAACATGTCTCGCGGCGCCCTCCTTTTCCGGGTGTAACCAAACGAATTATTCGCTCAGCGGCGGCGCAACGGCGACAATCAATCCAGGCGTCTATTGCGGCGGGATCAACGTGAGCGGCGGGAGCAAATTGACCATGAATCCCGGCGTCTACATCATGGACCAGGGCAGTTTCATCGTGAGTGGCGGTTGCACCGTAAACGGGTCTGGCGGCGTGAGCATTGTCTTAACCAATAGCAAGGCCCCCGGGGGCACGTGGGGAACGGTCAATGTAAGCGGCGGCGCCCCGGTCACCCTCACCGCTCCGAGCTCCGGGCCAATGCAGGGCGTGGTGATATACATGGACCGGGCGGCGCCAACCAGTGGCGCCGACACAATAAGCGGCGGATCGACTGTGACGATCACTGGTTCTTTGTATTTTCCGTCGCAGCTAGTGAATTATTCCGGGGGCAGCTCGAGCAGCGCCTGCCTGCAGTTGATCGCCGACAACATCCTTTTTTCCGGAGGGTCAAATTTTGGAGTGAGTTGCGGCTCGTTGACCGTCCCCGGGTTTCTGTCGTCTGTCACCAAAGGGGTCCCCGCCGAATGAGATCGTTATCGCGAAATTCAAACCGGGATATTCCGGCCGGCCCGATGTGGCGCGACAAGCGCGGATCCATGGCCATAGAATTCGCCTTAATGGGGCCGGTGCTTGTGCTTATGCTCATGGCGGCTACCGATATGGCACTGGCCATCCACGCGCGAGCAGAAGTCGGCAACGCGGCGCGGGCTGGCGCCCAATACGCCGCCATCAATGGCTTTAACAGCTCGGGTATTACGAGCGCGGTCGCCAACGCTACGTCGCTCCCTGGCGTAACTGCTGCGCCGGCGCCGTCTACCTTTTGTGGTTGCGCCACCGCGAGCGGCATCACGCAGCAGACATGCGGGACAACGTGCGCGGCGGGGGGCTCGACCGGCACCTATGTAACTGTGACGGCCCAGGCAAACTACAGCCCGGTTTTTCCAACCCGATGGAACGCGTACCTCGTGCACAATTTTGTCAACCTCAGTGCTACCGAAACCCAGCGGACGAATTGAGCCGGAGATGAAGCGGTTGTTCTTCTTACGAGAGCGAGCCCGGTTGCGGCTGGGCAACCGCGGCGCAACGGCGGTCGAGTTTGCATTGATCGGCCCGTCTCTGGTCCTGCTGCTGTTCGGGACGATTGAAGGAGGCCGAATGTTATGGACGCAGAACGCTCTCCAATACGCCGTCGAGCAGGCCGCGCGCTACGCGGTCGTCTGTAATAAGCCGACGACGCCGTGCCCCACGCCGGCTCAGATTCAAAGCAAAGCCGCCAGCATGGCCTATGGCCAAAACCTCAGTACCAGCGTATTCTCGGTTGCCACGCCAGCCTGTGGAACTCAGGTTTCGGCTAGTCTCCCTTACACGACGGCCGCGCCGGTGTCGTTCAGCGTGACCCTCACCGCACAATCCTGTCGGCCGTGTGTTGTCGGCACTAATTGCTGACCGGGATTCGTGTTCTCGTTAGATCCGGCGGCGGTCCAACGGCTCCTCCGAATCATCCCCCGTTGTCGGGCCATTCCGCCCTGCCCTGCCGCACGCCGCAATCCCCACGCAAATTTACCATGCCGCCCGCATTTTTCGATTCGCGCTTAAAGTTTTCTTAAATGTTTCGCGAAAGAGTTGCCAAACTCTCACCCGAACGATTGGAAACCACATGTATCTTTCTCTCGGGCAAGCCGCCAAGGAGGCGGGCGTCGCCAAATCCACCATCTCAAAGGCCTTGTCTTCCGGTAAGTTGTCTTACCAGGAAAAAAATTCGGACGGCTACAAGATCGATCCGGCCGAGCTTTTCCGCGTCTATCCGAAATCCATGAAAACCGATGCGGACGAACTCTCGCCGAACGATTGGCAACCGGGCCAGGCCGGCGCGGAAACCATGCCCTATTCGGCGAAATTCGAAATTCAGCTCGCCGGATTGAAGAGTCTCATCGCTGAAAAAGACCGCCGCATCGCGGATCTCGAAGCCGACCGCGCGCATATTCGCGAGGACCGCCACCGGCTCACCGAGAACTGGCAAGAAGAGCGCGTCCGGCTCCTGAAATTGCTCGAGGACCAGACCGGCGCGGTAAAACTGCTGACCGACCAGCGGAACAAAGAGGCGTCCGAGGCTCAACGCACTTTCTGGCAGCGGGTTTTCCGTCGCAAGCCAGCGGTCGCGGCTTGAGGAGAGTGCGGGGCGCGCGCAAAAAGGTCCCCGCTTTTGCGAGGTTTTGGAGAGATGTGAGCGGCTTTTCCCGGCTATGGCCAAGCTGGTTTTGTTGCTCGCGCGGGCCGCGGTAGGATAAAATCAGGTTCCTCGCCCCAGGGGCCCAAATGTCTTCGCCCTACACGGTCCATGTCGCGCAATCGATGCGCGAGATCGATGCCGCGCAATGGGACGCCTGCGCCAATCCGGAGGCGGACACGAATGGACTTGGCATGCGCGCGCCGGGTCCAGAGCCCACGCCCGGCGAAGACCAGCCAGCAAATGAAGTGGAGCGGTTTAACCCTTTTATAACCCACGCCTTCTTGAACGCGCTTGAGACGTCGAAGTCGGTTGGTTCGAGAGCCGGCTGGACCAGCACCCATATTCTTGTCAAGGACGCCTTCGGCCGTCTCGCCGCCGCCGCGCCGGCCTATATGAAGACCCATTCCATGGGCGAGTATGTATTCGATCATGGCTGGGCCGATGCCTATCACCGCGCGGGTCTGCCCTACTATCCAAAGCTGCAGGTCGCCGTGCCTTTTACGCCAGTCACCGGCCGACGGCTGTTCGTCGCGCCGGGGCACGGGGAAGCAGCGCAGCAAACGCTCGTTGCCGGGCTTCGCGCACTTCGGCAAAAAGCCAGAGCCTCGTCGCTCCACATCACTTTTCCCACGCGGGCGGAATGGGAGAGGCTCGGCGCTTGCGGTTTCCTGCAACGGACCGGCCAGCAATTTCATTTCATCAACAAAGGTTACCGGGATTTCGACGCGTTTTTGGCAAATCTCGCGGCGCGCAAACGCAAGATGATCCGCCGCGAGCGCAAGGCGGCGCTCATGGGGGGCATAGAGATCGAGCTTTTGACCGGCGGGGGCATCACTGAGCGTCATTGGGACGCATTTTTTCCTTTTTATATGGATACCGCTGCGCGCAAATGGGGGGCACCCTATCTCAACCGCGCATTTTTTTCCCATGTGGGTGCTTCGATGCGCGATCATATTCTCCTCGTCATGGCCAGGCGCAACGGCCGCTATATCGCGGGCGCCGTTAATTTTCTCGGGCTGGACGCGATCTACGGGCGCAATTGGGGGGCGATCGAGGAGCACCCCTTCCTGCATTTCGAGATCTGCTATTATCAGGCGATCGAATACGCGATTTCGCGCGGCCTCTCCCGCGTCGAGGCGGGCGCGCAAGGAGAACATAAGCTTGCCAGAGGCTATCGCGCGGTCGCGACCTTTTCGGCGCACGACATCGGCGACAAGCGATTTGCGAGGGCGATCGACGAATATCTCCAGATGGAGCGGATTCATATCGATGAAGCGCTGCGCGACTATGGCGAACTCGAGCCTTTCAAAAAAGGGCCGTGATTCTCGTTGCGCCGAATCCATGAAGGAGCAACCCGATGCCCACGCCGGCCTACGAAGAAACAAATATTTTCGCAAGAATCCTGCGCGGCGAGTTGCCGTGCCATAAGGTCTATGAGGACGATGTGGCGCTCGCCTTCATGGATATAATGCCCCGCGCCGATGGCCACGTGCTGGTGCTGCCCAAAACGCCCTCGCGCAATATCCTCGACGCCGATCCCGCGATTCTCGGGCTACTCATCGCGCGCGTGCAAAAAATCGCCGTTGCCATCAAGTCGGCGCTCGCGGCGGACGGGATAACGATCCTGCAATACAACGAGACCGCCGGCGGCCAGATCGTGTTCCATCTGCATTTCCACATCCTTCCGCGCTGGAACGGCGTGGAGCTGCGGCCACACACCGGCGCACAGGAAAGCTCGGCGGTGCTTGAAAGGATTTGCCGAAAAATCGTGGCGGCAATTAAGCCGGACTAATCGACGCCCGCGCGGCCAAAATACCAAAGGGCCGGGAGCATTGCCGAAACGTGCCGTCCGGTAATGTGGCCTGCACGGCGGTAGTGGGCCAGTTTGATTAAGGCAGCACGAACCCGCTGTGGAAAAAAGACGGAACGCGGCCCATACTGGCAAGAAGGTCGGCAAGCATCCAAACGCACGCCAACATGCGCCGCGGAGCTTAAACTAGGAACCACGACGCAGTGACCGAAAGACAGTATTGTACATTTTGCGGGCGGTCCAAGGATGAGACGAAGCACATTGTGGCTGGCCCAGGAATCGCGATCTGCGACGACTGCACTGCCGAGTTGATGGCCATCATAGCCGAAAGTGATGCGGAGTGGCGTGATGCTCAAATCGAAAGGCTCACCAAGTTGAGAGACTGCGCCGCGCCACAATCAAAATAGCGCGCTACGGCGTTGCCTGCGCGTCAGTGCTTTAGATCCGGTTCCTCGCCCCTGCCAACCGTTTCGGCCTCGCCGTCGCCCGGTGCGTCGCCGTCGGGCATCTCCTCGTCCGGCTCGTCGTCGCCCTCCTCGCCCTTAAGGCGGCGGGATTTGGCGCGGCGCACCTCGGGTTCTGCCCGCACCCGTTTTTTGCCGGCCTCGACGATGTCACGCTCCGGGCGCGGCAACACCGGACCTTCGGGAAAGACAAAACTCAATTTTTTGATGCCGTCTTCTTCTGCGGTGACGACAACCCGCACCGTTCCACCGTTTTTCAACCGGCCAAACAGCACTTCATCGGCAAGCGGTGTCTTGATCGCCTGTTGGATGACCCGCGCCATCGGCCGCGCGCCCATCTGCTCGTCGTAACCATGTTCGACCAGCCAATTGCGCGCCTCGTCGGTGAGTTCGATCGAGACATTGCGGTCGGCGAGCTGCGCATCGAGCTGCATGATGAATTTGTCGACAACCTTGACGATGACCTCGGGCGGCAGATGCTTGAACGTGACGACCGCGTCGAGACGGTTGCGGAATTCCGGCGCGAACATCCGGTTGATCGCCTCCAAATCCTCGCCTTCGCGCTTCGAGCGGGTGAAACCATAGGCGGCGCGCTGCATGTCGGAGGCGCCGGCATTCGTCGTCATGATCAAGATGACGTTACGAAAATCGATGGGCTTGCCGCTATGATCGGTGAGCTTTCCGTGATCCATGACCTGCAAGAGGATATTATAGAGATCGGGATGCGCCTTTTCGATCTCGTCAAGCAACAGGACAGAATGGGGATGCTGATCGATCGCATCGGTCAGAAGTCCGCCTTGATCGAAGCCGACATAGCCCGGAGGTGCGCCGATAAGCCTTGAGACGGTATGGCGCTCCATATATTCCGACATGTCGAAGCGGATGAGCTCGACGCCGAGGCTGACCGCAAGCTGACGGGCGGCCTCGGTTTTGCCGACTCCGGTCGGCCCCGAGAAGAGATAGCTTCCAATCGGTTTCTCGCCGTCGCGCAAACCGGCGCGGGCCAGTTTGATCGCAGCTGTCAATGCCACGATCGCCTCGTTCTGGCCATAGACGACGCGCTCCAACGTCTCGGTCAGATGTTCTAGAACCTCGGCATCGTCCTTCGACACGGTTTTGGGAGGAATCCGCGCCATCGTCGCGATGGTGGCCTCGATTTCCTTGATACCGATCGTCTTTTTCCGCTTCGGTTCCGGCAGAAGCATCTGGCTCGCCCCGGTCTCGTCAATCACGTCGATCGCCTTGTCCGGCAATTTGCGGTCGTTGATATAGCGCGCCGAAAGTTCCACTGCCGCCTTCACGGCTTCGTTGGTGTAGCGAAGCTTGTGGAACTCCTCGAAATAGGGTTTCAGCCCTTTCATGATTTCGATGGCGTCGGGGATCGTGGGTTCGTTGATGTCGATCTTCTGGAAGCGGCGCACGAGAGCGCGATCCTTTTCGAAATATTGCCGGTATTCCTTATAGGTCGTCGAACCGATGCAGCGTAGCGCGCCTTGCGCCAAGGCGGGTTTCAAAAGGTTCGACGCATCCATGGCGCCGCCCGACGTCGCCCCCGCTCCAATCACCGTGTGAATCTCGTCGATAAACAGAATCGCCTTTTTGTGGTTCTCAATTTCCTTCATCACCTGTTTCAGGCGCTCCTCGAAATCGCCTCGATAGCGGGTCCCCGCGAGAAGCGTGCCCATGTCGAGCGCGAAAACCGTCGCCTCGATGAGAACTTCCGGCACCTCGCCCATGACGATCTTGCGGGCGAGACCTTCGGCTATGGCGGTCTTGCCGACGCCAGGATCTCCGACAAGCAGAGGGTTGTTCTTGTGACGGCGGCACAATACTTGAATGGTGCGCTGGACTTCCGCCTCGCGCCCGATCAGCGGATCGATCCGTCCATCCCGCGCCTTCTTGTTGAGGTTGACGCAGTAGGCATCCAGCGCGCCTTCCTTTTTCTTTGACTCGCCGTTTTCCTTGGCGTCCTTTGCTTCGCGCGCCTCGGCTTCCTCCCCGGCGCCGCGCGGAGTCCTCCGCGAATCGGAAAGCCCCGGCCGCTTGGCGATCCCGTGGCTGATGTAATTGACCGCGTCGTATCTGGTCATGTCCTGCTCCTGCAGGAAATAGGCGGCGTGGCTCTCGCGTTCGGCAAAAATCGCGACAAGCACGTTGGCGCCGGTGACTTCTTCCCGCCCCGAGGACTGGACATGAATGACCGCCCGCTGGATGACCCGTTGAAATCCCGCCGTCGGCTTGGCGTCCTCCCGATCCTCGCTAACCAGATTGTCGAGCTCCTGGTCGATATATTCGCGAAGATTCTTCTTCAATAGATCGAGATCGACTGAACAGGCCCGCAGGACCGCGGCGGCGTCGCCGTCATCGGTCAAGCTGAACAGCAGATGTTCGAGCGTGGCATATTCGTGATGCCGCTCGTTGGCGATAGCCAAGGCCCGGTGCAGTGATTGTTCGAGATCGCGGGAGAACGACGGCATTGGCTCCAACCTCTCATTTTTTTTCCATGATGCACTGCAGGGGGTGCTGATGCTTGCGGGCGTGATCCATGACCTGCGTAACCTTCGTCTCGGCGATCTCGTAGGTAAAAACTCCGCATTCGCCGACCCCGTGTTGATGCACATGTAGCATGATGCGCTTTGCCTCTTCCGGACCTTTATTGAAATATTTCTTCAACACCGAAACAACAAACTCCATCGGCGTATAATCGTCGTTCAAGAGCAAGACGCGGTACATGCTCGGATGCCGGATCTGCGTCTTTGGGCGCGTGATGACAACCGTGCCTGGCCCCTGGCCGTCCTCGCCCTCTCGCCGCGGGTCCTTGGCGGCCGCAACCGGAGCGGCCAGAGCCGGCAAGGCCGCGCCGAACCACGCGCCCGCGCGAGCGGCGCAGTCAACCCAAACCTGCAATTGCCGGAAAGCCTCGTCCTTCACCACCAAAACCTCGTCTTTCAATAATATCCGCAGGCACCGGCGCCCAATCGCGGACCTTCAGCCAATGACGCGCCGGGCCTTTACCGGCAGGCAGGAATTGACGCCACCCCTGGCGCGTGTCGATCAACGCTCTAATCTTAGCCCCTGTTCGCCGCTTGGGCCATACGAGTTTTTCGGGCGAAAGATACCAATTTAGCGTCGTTCGGGTCACAAGGCGATGCCTCCACGCTGGAAAAAAGACAACGAAAGCATGGGCAAAGGCGGAGCCGTTGCAACAAAATAGCCCGGCAAATGCCGGGCTTTTAAAATTTCGGGGACTTTAATCGGCAACCGCACCGCCGCGGTCAAAACCGCCTTTGTAAAGGCAGCGAGTATCTAAATTTTCGCAAGTGTCCGCGACGTCTCCCCATGGATCTTGGGCCGGCGCGCTTGAAACCTATGCCTCGATCCCTCGGCCGCCGCTTTTTCGATTAGAGCATGTCCCGAAAAAGTTGCTCGACTTTTTCGATCAGGACGTGCTCCAATTCTTTGATTTTGAGCGAGTCCTTATCGATCAAATGATTCCATTTGATCGGGACGCGCTCTAGCGTCGAACCTCGTTTGAAGAGGACGCATCGGAGATCGCTCATTTTCACAAGATACGCCACGAACCCTCGGAAAGCCGGCGTGGCGTAGTCGCTCTGAATCCGAATGGCGCGCTGTAAGGATTTGGCGCGCGCAGTTTCCCGATGAAAGCGGAGGCGATTTCAAGAAATATCGCAGTGCAACGGCAACGCGCGAGACCGCGCGAGTCTCCAACTGGCGAACCCGGCGGCATCGGACTTTCCACAAGAATTTCGTGGTCAGCCGAAAACGCGCGGACGCCAGTCATTATCGGTTTTGGCAGCAGTGCACCAATGTAATTCGAAGGCAAGAGACTCGGTCACGGAGAGGCTTATCAAACTGACGCTTCAAATCGCGGATGTTCCGGCTGGTTCGAACTTTCGTATCATGTGTTTGCCGGAAACTTCCACGCCACATCGGTGAAACCTAAATCTTTCCATTGTACACCTTGGCGACCACGGATTCGACAGGCTTGAAAGCCTCCTTGGCCAAACTGGAATAGAGTTCCCCCATTTTCGTCGCCTGTGCGACAAAGCTCGCATAAGAGGTCTTCCAATATTCGGACTGGATCAGGATCGCGGTGTCGTAAGACTTGGCACCGAGCATTTTTTCCATGAAAGAGGAATTATTTTCCATGGCTCTCTTGGAATAATCCGCCGTTTCGGCTGCGATTGTTTGGAGGGTCTTGGCGAAGCACGTCGTCGCCGCGGCCGCCGCACCGAATTGCTCCTTGCCGTAGTTTTGGACGTCTTCAAATTCGTTGGTCATATCGCTTCCTCGATCGTTGCTGCGCCGGTTCTCGCTTGGAGACGGCTAGTGTGATGCGAGTTCTTTTGCCTCGCCAACCATTAATTTAGTGCATTGCACAATCCGCGTCAAGGAGATGGTGCACCGCACTATCGGCCGAGACTAAAGCGATGCTGGCGCTTCGAACCGGAGTCTTAACCAACCAGTAACCGCGAAGCACTAACGTTCCCCAATGAATCATCTGGCGGCGCGCCGATGGCGCCAGCCAGCCGCGGACCGGGGGCGTTGCAGATGTTGAAGTTTTCCGCGGCATTTTGCCGCACCAAAAAGGCCGCAGCCGGGGCGGGCCTCGGTCTGGCCTTGGTAGTGGCGAGTTTCACTGCTTCGCCCGCCGAGGCCCACCATTGGCGTCCCCACCGCCATGCCTGGTCGCAAGCCCATTTCGAGGGCCGGTGGCATCACAAAGAGTCTATCCGCTACCGCCGCGGGCGCGCGGGCGGCGGCACTTCGACAATCGCGGCAATTGTTGTCGACGGCAATTCCGGCCGGACGCTTTATGCCCGCAACGAAGACGAGTTGCGCTTCCCGGCCTCGATCACCAAGGTGATGACGCTTTATCTTTTGTTCGAACAGCTCGAACAAGGGCGGCTGCGGCTCGACAGCGATATCCGTATCTCCGCACATGCCGCGGCGCAAAAGCCGACCAAGCTTGGCCTCCGTCCTGGCGAAACGATCAGTGTCGACGACGCGATCAAGGCGATCGTTACCCGCTCGGCGAACGACATCGCGGTCGCCGTCGCCGAAAGCATCGGCGGGGACGAGGAGAGCTTCGCGGGGCTCATGACGCTGAAGGCGCATTCTCTCGGGATGAATAGCACGCATTTTGCCAATGCCTCAGGCCTGCCAAACGGCGGGCAGGTCACGACGGCTCGCGATCTTGCAATTCTCGGACGGGCGATCGAGGCGCGCTTCCCTCGCTACTATCGCTTTTTTTCTACCCGCGCATTCTCCTATCGCGGCGCGACAATCATGAACCACAATCATCTCCTCGATCGCGTCGAGGGAATGGACGGAATCAAGACCGGCTACACCCGCGCGTCCGGCTTCAATCTTCTAACCTCGGTAAAGCGCGGCGGACATTATATCGTCGCCGTGGTCCTCGGCGGCCCAAGCGCTCGGGCCCGCGACAAAATCATGGCGGATCTTATCGAAACCGAAATCGAAAACGGAGCAACCGTCCGCACGGCGTCTTCAATATCCGGTGCAAGCGCGGGTATGCGCGGCGCGGAAGCCGCGGAGAGCCCTGAACCAAGCCTCCGAGGCATCGAATCCGCGGAGAAGATCGATTCGAGGCTGGCCTTTGCGCCGAGCCCACCGAGACCCAAGCTTACGCTCGATCCGGTCCAAGTTGCATCGCTTAACGCCGATGTTCCGCCCGAAAAATCGCGCCCGGCCGTTGTCTCCGGCGCGCCGAAACCCGGCACTTCCGCGCCCCGCGCGGCCCTAGGCGAAAATAATTGGAAACAGGCAAGTCTTGATGGCTCGACTGGTCGCATCAGCCGAGGGTTTGGCGCCGGACTCTCTACCGCGACCCCTTCCGCGATACATGCAAGGGTGGGTCCAGCGGCGGCGCGAAGCGGCTGGATGATTCAGATCGGAGCGACCGCCGACATATCCAAGGCGGCCGAACTCCTCGCCCGCGCCAAACTGGAAGGCCGCAATACGCTCACCGCCGCGCAAGCCTTTACCGAGAAGGTTCAGAAGGGCTCCGAAACGCTCTACCGCGCGCGCTTCGCCGGCCTCGAAGCCGACAGTGCCGAGCTCGCCTGCAAAACCCTCAAACGATCAGGATTTTCCTGCTTCGCAACGAAATATTGAAGCAATTGCCGCGACCGCCGCGCCTGGCTTCCACCCCGGCGAACCCCCGCCATGGGCCTACTGATGACGCCGCATCAGCACATCCTTTGCCTCGTTGACACGAGCCGCAAGGTCCGTCGACCCCCCGTGATCGGGATGCAATTTCTTCATAAGCGAACGGTGCGACCGGGCGACCTCCTCATCCGAAGCGCCTTTCTGAAGTCCCAAAACTTCATACGCTTCATCCTCGGACATCGTGCCGGCACGGCGTCCCGCGCGTCCGCGCCCAGGGTGGCCCTGGTTCTGCGCTGCCGCACGCCATCCGGCAAACCGGCGGTCGAGATAAGCTTCCATAAGCCGCGCGCCTTCCGGATCGTCCCGGCAGCAGAGGTCATGGAGGGCTTCGCATTGAGGCCTTGTCATAGCGTCCAGTGATTTGCCCTCGTCCGGTCCGGCCAGCACCGTTCCCCGCATCTTGCCGGTACCATGATCGAGTTCCATCTCGATCATAGCCGACCTCACGCACGAAACCTTTGGCGTCCTTGGCCCAGGGTAGGATGCGAACATCCGCGACAGCGGCCCGCCGCGCAATCCAAGCAACCAGGCGCCAAGTCCGCCCAGCCCAAGCGCCATGTCGAAACGTCCCCGGAGCAACAATACCGCCCCCGCGAGAAGCGCCGCGCCGCCGCCGCCGCGCTTGATCAGGCGCGCGAGCGCGGCCGGATCGGCCGCCGCGAAAGCCTTGAGCGCGGAGAGCGCGAGCCAGAAAAGCAAAAATCCGCCGAGAAGATAGATCATTTCATGCCGCCGGTTCAGCGCATTTGCGACAAGAGGTTGTCCGCCCCCGCAGCGCCGCGCGCGCGCGCCTCGAATTCAAGCGCGCGGCGGCCTCCCGCGGCATACGCCGCCGCGGCGGTCAGAAGCGCGACGAGACGCTCGGGCGAGGACAAATCGAAGGTCGCGTAGGCGCCCCCGGTCAGCAGCGCGATCTTCCGGAAAGCCTGCTCCGCAACATGATCGCGCCCCTCTTGGAACAGGAAAGCCTTCACGCCCAAAAGTCCGATTTCGGCGGCGAGTCCGGCCAGAACGTCGAGCCGCTCTTCCATTGCGTCACCAACGAAGACCAGGGCACGGACCGGAGTTTTCCGCGTTTCATCGAGGACATGACGCAAGACCTTTTCGATCTGCGTCTGGCCGGCGCAAACCCCGATCTTGGTCATAAGGGATGCCAAGCTCTGTCCCTGGGCCACGAAGCGCGATGCCTTGCACTCAGAAATGCCCCGGTAATAAACGAGCTGGACGTCGAGCCCGCCATGCGCCGCCGCCGTCGCGAACATCCGCCCTTGCACGCTTTGCGCCATGTCCCAGGTGGCTTGCCGGCTCATCGTGGCATCGAGCGCGAAAATGAGCCGGCCCCGCCCCGAACCGGGCATCGCGGGCAATTTCGCCGCGGCCGCGAGAAATTCATCGATATTCGATTTGGCGCTGGGCTTCGGTGCGATCACGCCACCCTTGTCCCCTGCTTGACCCACTTGGCTCCTCGCGTGTTGAGCTTTCGACATTCACTATAGATCGTGCTTTCCAGGCGCAACGGCAAGCATTTTCGGAACGGGCTGCGCTGCAAAGTTATATCGCAACGCCGGATAACCGCCGTGGCATTACACGGCTTCGTACTTGCCGATGATCCAGGTTTCCGCCTGGGCTTGCGTGCTCCAATTTTGCCAGGCAGGCAACGCCATCATTGCGTCCATATAGGCCCGGGTGCCGGGCGTGACCGCCACCTTATACACATGCAGACGATTGACCACGGGCGCAAACATCGCGTCGGCCGCCGAGAAATCGCCGAAGAGAAAGGCGCCAGCTTGACCGAACTCCCCGCGGGCTTGCCCAAAAGCCTGTTCGAGGCGGGCGACATCGGCGCTTGCCTCGAGGGTCAGCTCGCGCCGCGCAATCTCGCGGCGCATATTCATCGGCAGCAGCTGGCGGATGGCCTGAAAGCCCGAATGCATTTCGGCGGCGAGCGAACGGGCCTGCGCCCGCGCCGCCCGAGGTCTCGGCCAAATTGGCTTCTCCGGATGGAGTTCGGCGACATATTCGATGATCGCAAGCGAATCCCACACGGCGATTTTGCCATCGTGCAAGGATGGACATTTGCCGGCGGGCGAATAGCGCAACATTTCCGCGCGGGTATTTTCTTGCCCCATAGGGATCACGATCTCGTCGAACGCGATGTTGAAATGGCGCATCAAAATCCACGGCCGGAACGACCAAGAGGAGTAGTTCTTGTTGGCGATGACGAGAGTGGGCTTCATGGGCGCGGCTGACAATTCTCGCGGAACTTAATTGCGGTTGGCAGAGCTATACCGGATGCGGATAACCTACCCCGCCGCGCTCAAGGCGCGGGAAACAGCGCGTCCGTCTTGCCGGCCAGCCGGTAGGCCAAAAGCCCGGCCCATTCACGGACGCTGGTATCGAGCATTAGAACTTTGTCGATCATGGAAGCGGGCAGCCAAAAATCCCGTATATCGCCAAAAGTGCGATACGCAACCGGATAAGGAATCACATCGAAACCGAGGTGCCGGAATATCCCGACGGAACGCGGCATATGCCAGGCCGAGGTCACGAGGAGCCAGGTTTCTCCCGGCTTCGGCTTGATGAGATCGAGCGTGAACAAAGCGTTCTCCCATGTATTGCGGGACTTTGCCTCGAAAGTCATGCGCTCTTCCGGCACACCCAGCGAAAGCCAGAGTTTTCGCACGCCGATCGCCTCGGCTCGCTCGTGGATCAGCAAACCTGCCTCTCCGCCAGTGAAGACGAGCCGAGCGGATGGATATCGCCGCGCCAATTGGATGCCTGCGGTCATCCGGGCGGCATCCGGGGTGAAGTATACTTGGCCGCGTGCTTCCGATTTCTCCATGTCCAAGGCGCCGCCAAGGACGATAATCCCGGCCGGCGCGGGCATGCCGGCGGGCGGTTGCGGAAATCGGTCTTCCAAGGGCCGCAGAAGGAGCGCTCCAAGCGGGCTTAGCAAGCCGGCGGCGAGCGCGACAATTGCAGCTGCCATGAGCACCCGCCCTGCCCGCGAGAAGCGGCTGAATCCAAGAAGGATCCCGGCAACGCCGACGGCAATGGCGAGAGAGACTGGCTCGGCAACGAACCAGAACACTTTTGAGGCAATGAAAAACATACAGCTTCCGGCCAGAAGATTGCTTTAGGGTTCGGAGATCTTGGCCATTCACGGGCGGCGCGCGCCATCGGGCTCCGTGTCCGATTCGTGAGCGGCCGGAATGGCGTAAACCCCGCCAAGCCAGCGGTGAAGATCGATTTCGGCGCAGCGCCTCGAACAGAACGGACGGTCGACGAAAGCGCCGGGTTTACCGCAGATCGGACAAGGCTTTGCTGGAGATCCCGCGGCTTTTCCACTAAGTGGGTTATCCGGTTTTGCGACTGGCATGGTTTGGCTGGCGCTTGAGGTCTGAGGGGCGGTTAGATCC
>JBOHJU010000023.1:0-16591 GCA_050728755.1 Methylocella sp. | reverse complement strand
TGGTTCAACCGGTGCCGAAGATTGGCCAAGGATTTTGAAAACCTCACCCGCAATGCCCTGGCCTTCCTGCGTCTCGCCTCGATCCGCCTCATGCTCAGAAGGCTTTGTAATGCATAATCAACTTCTCGGACGGACTCTAAGGTAACGGCGTGCCGGCCCGGGTCGTGCGCCGCCGCTCCGCTCGGGCCGCCCTCAATCGTAAATATGGAGGCGGCCGTCGCCCAAAACCAGCCGCCGGGCGCCGTCGAACTGGTCCATCAAGCCGAGGTCGTGCGTTGCGATCACCACCGATGTCCCTGTTTTATGGAGTTCGGTGAAGAGCCGCAGCAGCCTGCGGGCGAGGCTTGGATCGACATTGCCGGTCGGCTCGTCGGCCAGCAGCAGCTCCGGCCGCACGATGAGCGCGCGGGCAATGGCGGCGCGCTGCTTTTCGCCGCCGGACAGCACCGGCGGCAGAATATGCATTCTCTCGCCAAGACCGACCCAACGCAGAAGTTCCGTCACTTCCGCGCGATAGCTCGCTTCCTCCTTGCCGCGTACGCGGAGCGGAAGAGCGACGTTTTCATAGGTCGTCAAATGGTCGAGCAGCCGGAAATCTTGAAATACAACGCCAATCCGCCGTCTTAGACCGGTGATCGCGGCTTTGTCGAGGGTCAAGGCGTCGCTCCCGAAAAGGTCGATTGCGCCCCGCGTTGGCCGCAACGACAAAAGAACGAGGCGCAATAGCGTCGTCTTGCCGGCGCCGGAAGGACCGGTCAGGAACTGGAACGACCGCGGCGCGATCGCGAAGCTAATATCTTTCAGGATTTCTGCTCCCATCCCGTAGCGCAAGCCGACATTTTCAAAACGGACCACGCAAGACCTCGTTTCCGGCGCCCCAGTGTTTCGCATTTTGCGTGCTTACACCTTCAACACGAATCAAGCGAAGTTTAACTCGGCAGTCATGGTCATGCGGCGGTTTGAGGCAATAGGGCGGCGCTGAGCGCCACGCTCTGGACGCGCCAAGACAAGGTGCAGGCATGGATGGCGGCCCGGCCTGGTCCGGCGATCGCGGAGCTGCGGGATGGCATTAGCCCCCGGCGGCAACTCTCCAACCGGATGCCCTGGTTTTGTCCACAACTGGATACGGCTCTACCTATTCGGGATACGAACGAGTGACGGCGCAGATTCCGGTATCGGCTCGGGCGGCGACGCGGTCCGCAATTTGCCCTGCATTTTCTTGTGTTTGGCCACATAATAATAGCCGCGCCGGAAGAGCGCCGTGGCGTGATCCTCATTGCCGTCTGCGAGCCGATAGGCATTGGCGAGATAGGGGACGGCGTAAGTCAAATTGACGAGCGGGTCGAGGAGCCCGCGCGCTTCGCCTCGATAGCCCATCCCACGCGCCGTCGCATATTTGAGTTGCATCAGGCCGAAACAATGGTTGTGGACGAGGCGCGGATTATAGCGGCTTTCGCGCATCACGGTGCGATGGACCAACGCCTCCGGAACACCGTGAGCCTTAGCCTCACGGGCGATCATCTCGTCGTAGGCGGTGGGCCGCTCCGCGGGAGCCGCAGCAGCGGCCGAAACCATGCAGAGCGCGGCGGCGGCGCTCAACGGAATACGCGGCACAGGCAAAGCCTCCCTCCGCCGCATGTGAACGCGGATTGAGGCCGCAGAAAGGCGCCACAAAGCATCAGTCCTGGCGCGCGATAAGCATGTTCTTGATTTCGGCGATTGCTTTCGCCGGGTTCAGGCCCTTGGGGCAGGCCTTGGCGCAATTCAGGATCGTATGGCAGCGGTAGAGGCGGAAAGGATCCTCGACATTGTCGAGCCGCTCGCCCGCCGCTTCGTCGCGCGAATCCATGAGCCAGCGGTAGGCTTGCAACAACACGGCGGGGCCGAGATAGCGATCGCCGTTCCACCAATAGCTCGGGCAGGACGTCGAGCAGCAAGCGCAAAGGATACATTCGTAAAGCCCATCGAGCTTGCCGCGGTCGCCTGGCGATTGGAGCCATTCCTTTTCTGGCGTCGGCGAGGTTGTTTGCAGCCATGGCTCGATCGAGGCGTGCTGCGCGTAAAACACGGTGAGGTCCGGCACGAGATCCTTCACCACCGGCAAATGCGGCAAGGGATAGACTTTGACCGCACCCTTGATGTCGTCCATGTGACAGGTGCAGGCCAGCGTGTTCGTGCCGTCGATATTCATCGCGCACGACCCGCAAATGCCTTCCCGGCACGAGCGCCGGAAGGTGAGCGCCGGATCAATCTTGGTTTTGATCCAAATCAACGCATCGAGCACCATCGGGCCGCAGTCGCTTCGATCGACGTAATAGGTGTCGAGGCGCGGGTTTTCGCTATCGTCGGGGTTCCAGCGGTAAATCCGAAATTCCGTCTGGCTTTTGGAGTCGCCCTGCTTCGGCCACGTCTTGCCGGTGCGAACACGCGAATTGGCGGGAAGGGCGAATTCAACCATCTGGTTCGTTTACCTCTTCCCTCAATACACCCGCGCCTTCGGCGCGATATAGGGCATCTCGTCGGTCATCGTGAAACTATGCACGGGGCGGTAATCGATCGTGACCTTACGGGCATTGGGATCGATCGAGGCGAGCGTATGCTTCATCCAGTTCGCGTCGTCGCGCGCGGGAAAATCTTCCCGCGCATGGGCGCCGCGGGATTCGGTGCGCCGTAGCGCGCCATCCATGGTGACGACCGCTTGCACGATAAGGTTGTCGAATTCCAATGTCTCGATGAGGTCCGAATTCCAAATCATCGAGCGGTCGGTGACCGAAATTTGGTCGCTGGCGGCCCAGATCTCATGGATGAGCTTCGAGCCCTCCTCCAACGTCGGCCCGGTGCGATAGACCGAGCAATAGGTCTGCATCACCGTTTGCATCTTGAGGCGCAGCCCGGCGGTCGGGAGTTCGCCCTTGGCATGGCGGAAGCGGTCGAGGCGGGAAAGCGCCGGGCCGGCGGAATCCGCCGGAAGCTCCGGCTGCTTGGCGCCTGCCGCCACGAGTTCCGCGGCGCGCAGGCCGGCGGCGCGGCCGAAGACGACGAGGTCGATGAGGGAATTCGAGCCAAGTCGGTTGGCGCCATGGACGGAGACGCAGGCGGCCTCGCCGATCGCCATGAGGCCGGGAACGACGGCTTCCGTATCACCGCCCTTTTTCATGATGACTTCGCCACGAAAATTCGCTGGAATGCCGCCCATATTGTAGTGCACCGCCGGTAGCACAGGGATCGGCTCCTTGGTCACGTCCACGCCGGCGAAAATCCTGGCGCTTTCGGAGATGCCGGGCAGGCGCTCGTGCAGGATTTTTGGATCGAGGTGTTCGAGGTGCAAATAAATGTGGTCTTTGTTCCGGCCGACGCCGCGGCCCTCGCGGATTTCGATGGTCATCGCGCGCGACACCAAATCGCGCGGAGCAAGGTCCTTCACCGAAGGCGCATAGCGCTCCATGAAGCGTTCGCCTTCGGAATTGGCCAAATAGCCGCCTTCGCCGCGCGCGCCTTCGGTGATAAGGCAGCCGGCGCCGTAAATGCCAGTCGGATGGAACTGCACGAATTCCATGTCCTGCAAGGCAAGCCCGGCGCGCAGCACCATGGCGTTGCCGTCGCCCGTGCAAATATGCGCGGAAGTTGCCGAAAAATAAGCGCGGCCGTAGCCGCCGGTCGCCAGAACGACAAGTTGTGAACGGAAGCGATGAATGGTGCCGTCGTCGAGTTTCAGGCAGACCACGCCGCGGCAGCGGCCATTCTCCATGATCAGGTCGATGGCGAAGAATTCAATGAAGAATTCAGTCGCGTGGCGCAACGCCTGGCCGTAGAGCGTATGCAGCATCGCGTGGCCGGTCCGGTCGGCCGCCGCGCATGTGCGCTGTGCCGGCGGACCCTTGCCGAAATTGGTGGTCATGCCGCCGAACGGGCGCTGGTAGATGCGGCCGTCTTCGGTGCGCGAAAACGGCACGCCCCAATGCTCGAGTTCATAGACGGCATCTGGCGCATTGCGGCAAAGATATTCGATCGAATCCTGATCGCCGAGCCAATCCGACCCCTTGACGGTGTCGTACATGTGCCATTTCCAATCATCTGGCGCCATGTTGCCGAGCGCCGCCGCGACGCCGCCTTGCGCCGCGACGGTGTGCGAGCGGGTCGGAAATACCTTGGTGATGCAGGCTGTCCGCAACGCCGCCTGCGAACAGCCGACCGTCGCGCGCAGTCCCGCGCCGCCCGCGCCGACGACGACAACGTCGAACGTATGGTCGGTAATCGGATAGGCCACGCCATTATAAGCGGGAGCGGCGTTGCGGTTGAATGCGGCGTCGGATGTCATGCCATCGCCTTTCGAAAATTCCTCCTTCTTGCGCGATCGTCGCGTGGGGGGCCGCTCAGGTAAGGCTCAGTTTCAAGACCGCGTAAATGCAAGCCAAGCCGATGCAAGCCGAGAAAAAGAGATTGGCGATCAGCGCCCACTCCCTCAGCTGCGCGGCATGCACATAATCGTCGATAATCGATTGCATTCCGAGCTTCATGTGGAAGACCCCGGACAAGATGAAGAGAAGCATCAAAATTGCTGGCAGGGGATGCCCAAGTTCGGCGCGCACCGCCGCGTAATCCTTGCCGAGAAGCGACAAGACGATTGCGACGAATGCGAGCGACAAAGGGACCAGCGCGACCGAGGTGATGCGCATGTTCCTTGCGTCCGCGGTGGCGGATTTGGCGGAGCCGAGGAGGCGCACTCTACTTATCGCAGAGCGAACCGGCGCTGGCCTTTTCGCCATAACAACCATTCCTCCCATGCTCCTGGCAACGTTTATAATGCAATCCGCCGTCGGCGGCGCCGGCCAGGACGTTTCTAATGAATCAGATCAGCGATGGTCCAGACGATCACCGTCAGGATGATGCCGCCGAATAAAGTGGCGCGCGCCAGCCATTCACGCTGCGGATGCTCCAAACCACGCCCCGTGTCCCAAATGGCGTGACGTATGCCCCCGAGAAGGTGATGGAACAGGGCCCAGGTGAAACCGAATAGAACCAGTTTTCCGGCGATGGAATTTAAGCAATAGGCAGCCGCTTCGTAGGCGCCGCCGCCGATGGACACGGCAATTAAAAACCACGCGAGCAACAAGGTACCGAAATAGAGCACCGCCCCGGTGATGCGATGCGCAATCGACATCATCATGGTCAGCATCGGGCGGTAGATTTGCAGATGTGGTGACAGCGGCCGGCGCGTCTCGGTGCCGCTCGCGCCGCACTCTGCTTTTGTCATGGAGCTTTGCCCCCCGCAAAAATTTGATGCCCCTTCCATTAACGCAATTGGCGCTCCACGGCAACGCGCACGTCAAATGCGGGCACTGGAAAACTTCAGAACCGCCCGCATTCGGGCGCGCGCTTGAGGGCACATTGACCTGGGCGGAACCCTCGCTAGGCCCGATCAGCCCGTGCCGTTGGCTAATCTTTGTCAGCCAAATTGTCGCGGCGCAGAGAACGCTTGTGCTTTTTCCTTATTGAGTCTCCTCGCTTTAGGCTATCATGCCTTGATGCTCCCTGGCATAAATTTGACCCGGCAAGAAAAATCGAAGCGCCGATGGCTCGGAAGACATGACCATGCGAGGCCGCAAAAATATCGCGTTTGCGCTTGGTGCCGGTTTGCTGGCGAGAACCTGCTCGCTATTGCTTTCCTTCACGGTGTTTCCCACGGCCGCCTTGGCGGCGGCGGGCCGCGTCACGATCGTGTCGGACGGTGTCCCGCGTACCGCCATCATCGTCCAGCACCGGCGGCTCAAGCAAGCGCGCCGGCCGGCCGTCATAATCTTGCGCGCCAGCAGGGAAAAGGGCGCGCGCCTCCGGCGGGCATTCGGCTTGGAAGAAATGACGCGGTCGTCCGGTGCGATCCTGATCTACCCGGAACCTCTAGCCGGCCATTGGAGAGAAGCACCAGGACCAGAGGCGCGCCGCGATTCGGTCTTTATCCATGATCTGATCGCGAAGTTTATCGGCCGTGGAATTGCCGACCGGGGCAAGATCTTTCTCGTTGGCGTAGGCACGGGCGGGACGATGGCATTGCGGCTCGCCTGCGACGAAAAGAACGTCTTTGCGGGGCTGGCGGTTGTCGGGGCTAGCCTGCCATCCGATCTTGCAGCGCCCTGCAAACCGTCGCATCCGATTCCCCTCATGATGATTGCCGGCACCGCGGATACCGTGGTTCCCTCCCACGGCGGCAAAGCCAGCTTGCCGGCTGCCAAGGCGGAACTTGTTTCCATCGATGCGACGCTTGATTTTTTCGGCAAGTTTGCGGGCTGCGCCGGAGGCGTGACGACCACTATCTTCCCCGGCAAGGACCTTCACGACGGCACGCGTGCCTACCTCGACAAGCTGAACAATTGCAAAGTGCCGATCGAAGCGATTCGGATCGAAGGCGGCGGGCACGCGCTCTCTGGCCTTTCGAGCGAAGCCGGGCCCGGGCATGGCCTCGCCAATGGCGGCGTCAATAGCGCGAAGCTCGTTTGGGATTTTTTCCGTCGCCTCGGCGGCTGAGCACGGGCTCCCTTATCGCGCGCGAGCTTTCCCGTGCGCCGCTCTCGGCGTGGCACCGATCAATCCCCCGATGGTTCATTCATCGCTGGCAAACCGAGCGGCGTTTCAGGAAGGCCGCGTGCATCCCGCCGCACTCTGGTAGATACGCACGGCAGCGCTCTGCTTCATGGCGTAAAATCCGCTAAGCCGAGTTGAAGAGCGATCCTGCTTCATAGTACTATAGTGACCGCGCATTAAGCTGCCTGCGCCGCGCGCGCCGGATCATGCAAAGCAGCACGGCGATGGTCGCAAGCCATCGGGGAGATCGCCATGACTAGTTTACAAGCAATAGAGCATTTCGTCGTTCTGATGCTGGAAAATCGCTCCTTCGACAATCTGCTAGGGGGTCTCTACTCGAAATCGAAGGATTTCGACGGCGTGGACGGAAGCGAGTCCAACCAAGACCGTTCGGGCAATGTCTGGCCTCTTACCGAGACGCCAGGTGGTGACGCGGCCGGTTTATCCGTCCCAAATCCCGACCCCGGAGAACTCTGGCAGGACATCAACGTGCAGATTTTCGGTTCCGGCCAGCTGCAGGGCGGCGCACCCTATCCGCCGCGCGCCGGCGCCGTCGCCGATATGAGCGGCTTCGTCGATAGTTATACGGACCCCAATGGGCATCCGTCACGCGCCGGAAACGATCCTCGGCAGATCATGAGCCGTTACAAGCCGGATCGGGATGTGCCGGCGCTGGCGACGCTTGCGCGCCAATTCGCGGTCTGCGATTCATGGTTCGCCTCCGCGCCCTGCCAGACGTGGCCGAACCGATTTTTCATGCATACGGGAACGGCCGACGGTTACGAGAACAATATCCCCAAAGCGCTGTTTTTCAAGATGCCGACGGTGTTCGACTCTTTCGACGCCGCGCCATCCAAGCCCAGCTGGGCGATTTACCATCACGACCTTCCACAGACGCTGACACTGGCGGAGCTTATACGAAACGCACAGCATTTCCACATGTTCGATACCTTCCTGCGAGATGCGCGCAAAGGCGCCTTGCCGAATTATTCCTTTATCGAGCCGCGTTATTATTCGGACATCCGCTTGTTTCCGCCGCAGATCAATCTGCCCAACGATATGCATTCACCGCATGTCATTTGCTTTGGCGACCAGCTCGTCGCCACCGTGTACAATGCGTTGCGCGGCAATGTGGAAGCGTGGAAGAAGACGATGCTCGTCATCCTTTTCGACGAGCATGGCGGCTGTTACGATCATGCGCCGCCGCCCAGGGCGGTTCCGCCGGGGCCGGTGGTTGGCGGTAATCCCAATCCGATTTTCGCCTTTGATCGCTACGGCGTTCGCGTTCCCGCCGTGATCGCCTCGCCCTATATTCAGCCCGGCACGATTCTGCGGCCAAGCGACAATTACCCCGAGGACGGCGCGACGCCTTTCGACCACGCCTCGCTGATCAATACGCTGCGTCACCGCTTCGAACTTGGCGATCCCCTGACCGCGCGGGTGGAGGCGGCGCCCACGCTGGAGCGCGTCCTGAACCTGGACGCGCCCGAGAATCTGGGGCCCGAGACGATCGCCGCCTCGGATTGCAAGGTCGGGCTGTTATACAAGTTCAAATCCTTGCTTGAGAGATGGAGCGATCTCCAAGCGAGCCTGCACGACATGGCGCGCAAACTGCCGACCACTGACCATGGCCGCGCCCAAAAGTTCCTCGACCGCCATGTCACGCAGCCCGACCCTAACCACCCCGATGGAGTGGATAGTGATTTCGGCGCGATGTGGCGGCGCGGGAGGTACCTCGCTGCTAAGCCTTTCTTCGGATGGAAGCGCTGACTTTCGTGCGGCCACGCTCGAAGACGGCGCGCCGGCGGCGCGGGTATTGAATTTCCAGGGACGCGAGACCGCATCGGCTTCAACCCTTGGCAAGGCAAGGGTAGCCAAGCGCGTGGCAAGTTGCTAGAGCGATCCGCAACCAAATATAAGCCTCGCCTGGCTTGAAATAGTTAAGCAAACCGCAAAGCCACGCTAGCCGAGCCTTTCCATGCGCAACGGCGCGATTATCCGAAAAACCGAGGAAACCGAGATCGAGGTCAGGATCGATCTCGACGGCACAGGCAGGGCCAAAATTGCGACAGGGATCGGCTTTTTCGACCATATGCTGGAGCAACTTGCGCGCCACTCGTTGATTGATATCGACATTCGCGCAGCGGGCGATCTTCATATCGATCAGCATCATACGGTCGAGGATACCGGCATCGCGCTCGGTCAGGCGGTGCGCCAGGCCTTGGGCGACATGGCCGGCATCGCCCGCTTCGCGGATGTGCTTTTGCCGATGGACGAGACTCTCACCCGCGTCGCCGTGGATATTTCGGGGCGGCCTTTTCTGGTCTTTCGGATAATATTCACGCCGGCCAAGATCGGCGCATTCGATACCGAACTCGTGCGTGAGTTTTTCCAAGCATTCGCCACCCATGCCGCGATGGCTATTCACGTCGAGACTTTATATGGCGAGAATGCGCATCATATCGCCGAATCTTCGTTCAAGGGCTTGGCCCGCGCCTTGCGCGCCGCGGTTGCGCTCGACCCGCGCCAAAAGGGCGCGATTCCATCCAGCAAAGGCTCGCTTTCCGGCTAGCGGTTTTGAAGGAACCCATCATGGCCCTCTATTCGGTTCATCTGCGGGGCAATGGACCCCGATCGGCTGACGAGGCGGCGTTCGTGCGGCAGGCTTTTAGCTGGAAGGCATTCTTTTTTGGTCCGCTTTGGCTACTTTGGCACCGGCTTTGGGCTGGTCTCGCGCTTTGGGCCGCGGCTTATTTGATCCTGATCGCGGCCACGCTCAGTGTTGTTTCGGCCGCGGCTGGCCTCTTCATAGCCTTGGCATTGCAAATGCTGCTCGGCCTCGAAGCCAACCGGCTGTGCGAGGCTAAGCTAGGGCGCCAAGGGTATCGTCTCGTCGAAATCATCGGTGCCCCGGCCCGCGAGGAGGCGGAAATCGCTTTCTACCGGCAATTTGAAACGCCGGAGAGGCCGCTCGCCGATAACGCATCCGGTGCGCAAGGCGGCGCCGAGTCGTGAGGGCGCGCCGATGAATGTCGCCATCGTCGATTACGGCTCGGGCAATCTTCACTCCGCCCGCAAGGCGTTCGAGCGGGCCGCTCGCGAGGCTGGCCTTTCCGCGACAATCGCGGTCACGCCCGATCCAGATGACGTTTTCCGCGCGGATCGCATCGTTTTGCCAGGCGTCGGCGCCTTCGCCGATTGCCGGCACGGCCTCGACGCCGTGCCGGGAATGCTCGCGGCCATGACCGAGGCCGTACGCGAAAAAGCCCGGCCATTTCTCGGGATTTGCGTCGGCATGCAATTGCTGGCCACGCGGGGACTAGAGCACCAAATCACATCCGGCCTTGGCTGGATAAGCGGTGACGTCGAGCCAATCGATTCGCAAGGCGGGCGCTTGCGCATCCCTCATATGGGCTGGAATACGCTGCAAGCGGCAAGCGCGCATCCGCTTCTCGCCGGGATCCCGGCCGGGGAGGAGGGCTTGCATGCCTATTTCGTGCATTCCTATGCGTTCCGGCCCTCGCGCGACGACTGCGTCATTGCGGCGGCCGATTATGGCGGCCCTATCGCGGCGCTCATCGCGCGCGAAAACATCGCCGGAACCCAGTTCCATCCCGAAAAGAGTCAGGCGCTCGGCCTCGCCCTGATCGCCAATTTCTTAAGGTGGCGGCCGTGATCCTGTTTCCGGCGATCGATCTCAAGCAGGGCCATTGCGTGCGCCTGCAGCAAGGCGACATGACAAAGGCCACGATCTTTAACGAGGATCCCGCTACCCAGGCCATGGCGTTCGCGCGCCAAGGGTTCGAATACCTCCATGTCGTCGATCTCGACGGCGCCTTCGCCGGGCGCCCGGTGAACGCGGCCGCGGTCGAGGCCATTCTCGCGGCCGTCGAAATCCCGCTCCAGCTCGGCGGCGGCATTAGGGACATCGAAGGCATCGAGGCCGGGCTCGGCAAGGGCGTCGCGCGGGTCATCCTGGGAACGGCGGCGGTCCGCGATCCAGATCTCGTCCGGCGGGCGGCGCGGCTTTATCCCGGCCGCATCGCGGTCGGTATTGATGCGCGCGACGGCAAGGTCGCGGTCGAAGGCTGGGCCAAGACTTCGCCGTTCACCGCAGCCGAACTCGGCAAGAGATTCGAGGATGCGGGGGTAGCGGCGATCGTCTATACCGACATTTGTCGCGATGGCGTGCTCAAGGGCTTGAACATCGAGGCGACACTGGCGCTCGCTGGGGAGCTGAGCATTCCGGTAATTGCCTCCGGCGGCCTCGCCTCGCTCGCCGACGTTGAGCGATTGTTGATGCCG
The DNA here is from genome assembly GCA_050728755.1 of Methylocella sp. Classification (GTDB taxonomy): domain Bacteria; phylum Pseudomonadota; class Alphaproteobacteria; order Rhizobiales; family Beijerinckiaceae; genus Methylocapsa. The sequence continues at coordinate 5,707 of JBOHJU010000023.1, read as the reverse complement.
GACTGCGCAAAGCTCGAAGGCGCGATCGCTGGCCGGGCGCTTTACGACGGGCGGCTCGACCCGGCGCAAGCGCTGTCCATACTTCGGAGAGCACACGCCGACACATAAACGATGGGGTAGCCGTGGAGAGACCTAAGGACCTTCCAGATTTTCAGTCACCGCCTCTCAGTGAGGTTGTTGTCGGGATTCAATTCGCTCCGGTCCAGCGCTACCAACAAATCCGAGCAGGGGAAGTTTGGGCGCTCTTTCGCAAGGAATATCCGCGCGTTCAGGAACTCGCTCCCCTCCAGCCGATGTTCGAAACATTTGGTTTGCCCCAAGGGGGTCAGATTGGGCTTGGAATCACCATGGGAGCAACGCACAATAGATTCTGGTTTCTCTCGGAGTCTGGCGATGAGCTAATTCAGTTTCAACAGGATAGACTCTTGCATAACTGGCGCAAGATCGCCAATCAAACAAACGAATACCCTAGGTTTGAGAAAATCATATCAACTTTCGAGTCAGAAATAGGTGCAATAAATGATTATTTTGTAAATTTATCCGGGCAGGCTGCGGCTATCAATCAATGCGAGCTTTCGTACATCAACCATATTCCCCTCGAAGTTGAAGGTCGCCAGACCAATGAGGGGGACTGGTTGCGCTTCATACAGTTTCACGGAAGTGAGCCTGAAGACTTCTCCATAGTCTTCCGAAAGACCATCCGGGCATCCGATGGACGGCCGCAAGGCAGACTCACATCTGAAGCCGTATCGGGGATCGACGTCAAAGGCCAGAGGATCATTGTGCTCACACTGACGGCACGGGGTGCTCCAGTTGCTCAAACCAGCGACTCCGCTCTTGAGTTTTTGAAGCTGGGTCGCAAAATTATAGTGAAATCGTTTGCGGATATAACAACCGATGCGGCGCACGTTTTTTGGGAGCGGGTTCAATGACTTTATTGCGATCCAATTCGGCTTTTACTTCCCTTCCACTCCCGTCACAGCCGAGCAACATCGTCGCACTCGATTTAGCTGCCAGGGTCCGCATCACGGATCCCGTCCGTCGTTGGAGAGATGCCGTCGTGAGCCAGTTGAACGACCTTTGCGCCCTCGAGCGCGGTTGGGATGGATATACGGGCGACCCTGTCACATTTGAGAACGCGAACTTCGCGCTGCGGATGCTCGAGGCTTCGTGCGGCCTTGAGGCTCCCGTGCCGCAGATCGTTCCTGGGGTCGGTGGCGATCTTCAGGTCGAGTGGCATATTGCCAGTACCGACATTGAGCTCGATATTCGCGGGCCGAACGACGTGCATGCATGGATTTGCACCGAATATACGGGCCCCGACGGCGAAGAGGTTGATCTGACCAACGACTTCACGATCGTGGCGAAATGGATTCAAGATCTTTCGAATTCGCTTAATGCTTCGTCTATGGCCGCCGCCTGAGGCGCGATGGCTCTGCAACCTCCACCGCGCGATCGGCAAGGAGAGGTGTTGCCGCACGACCATAGCGGCATAGCTTCGGAAGATGGCGTCATTAGACGTGTCTCGGAAAAGCAGGTCGCCGCCGATTCCACCGGCCAACTCCGGGTTTCATCCAAAGCATTTAAGCCATCGACTGGCCCAAATGGCGGTATGTCCGTCGATTTAGAAAAGCTGGTGATCGAGGCCAACCAGGACCCCCGCGCGTATGTGACAACTCCTCGCTGGACGGGCTCGGTACGATTTCTGGCGGGTGCCTTGCGGGAGGAGGGATTTATGGTCGGGTTCGATCCGCGCCCCGAAAACCCATATCATGGAGAGGTCTGGGGCAGATTCACAATGGCTCAACGACGGCGCCTTCGCGAGCTTGCCGTATGGTTCGTTGCGATCCCCGGCGTCAAGCTGTAGTAACTCCTCTTCTCGCAACTAAAGTGTCGCCACCCGCGTATCAATGTAAGTATCACTCTCTCACAAGACAAAAGACGGACTTTGATGCTTAAGTGCCGCATCATTCCTTGCCTCGACGTGAAAGACGGCCGCGTGGTTAAAGGCGTGAAGTTCGTTGATCTGCGCGATGCCGGCGATCCGGTCCAATGCGCGATCGCCTACGATGCCGCCGGCGCCGACGAGCTTTGTTTCCTCGACATCACGGCCAGCCATGAGGACCGCGCGATCATCCTCGATGTCGTTCAGCGCACGGCGGAAGCCTGCTTCATGCCGCTCACCGTTGGCGGCGGCGTGCGCACGCTAGAGGACATAAGGGCGCTGCTCCTTGCCGGCGCCGACAAGGTGTCGATCATGACCGCCGCCGTTGCCAACCGCGAGATCGTCCGCGAGGCGGCGCGAAAATTCGGCAGCCAATGTATCGTCGTGGCGATCGACGCCAAACAAACGGCCCCCGGCAAATGGGAAATTTTTACCCATGGCGGACGCAAGGCTACAGGCCTCGATGCCCTTGCCTATGCGCAAGAAGTGGTGGCGCTCGGCGCCGGCGAAATTCTTTTGACGTCGATGGATCGGGATGGCACCAAGAGCGGTTTCGATCTCGCGCTCACCCGCGCCGTGACCGGCGCCGTCCCGGTTCCGGTCATCGCTTCGGGAGGCGTTGGCACGCTCGATCATCTCGTCGAGGGAATTCGCGACGGCGGCGCGAGCGCGGTGCTCGCCGCCTCGATTTTTCATTTCGGCGAATTTACGATCGCGCAAGCCAAGCGGCATATGGCGAGCTTCGGATTGCCGGTACGGCTTGATCCGAGTCCGCGCCTGCAAGGTGCAAAGCCCCAAGTCTATCCCGCGAAAATGGAATCCGCCGGCACGGGACCAGAGTCATGACGCGCTTCACTCTCGACGATCTGGCCTCGATCATCTCCGCGCGGGCCCAAGCAAACGCCTCGGGGTCTTACACAAAGTCGCTTCTCGACGCAGGCACGGCCCGCGCGGCTAAAAAACTCGGCGAGGAAGCGGTCGAAGTCGTGATCGCCGCCATCGCGGGCGACGCGCAAGCGATCACCCGCGAAAGTGCCGATCTACTTTATCATTTGCTGGTCGTCTTGCATCAAAACGCCATATCGTTGGCGGATGTTTACGCCGAGCTTGAGCGCCGCACCGGCCAATCCGGCCACACGGAAAAAGCGGCGCGCCGCGCGGATCGTGCTGTGATCGAGGAATAAATGGACGAACGGGTGGGATCCATTACGGCGGTACTCTCGCCCTACCATCATTTCACTAGGGATGAGTGGGCGGCCTTGCGCGCCGACACGCCGCTTACTCTGTCGATGGAGGATCTGACCCGGCTGCGGTCGCTCAACGATCCGATCTCGCTCGAGGAAGTCGTCGCGATCTATCTGCCGCTATCGCGCTTGCTCGCGCTTTATGTCGCGGCGACGCAAGGTCTCTACAAGGCGACCCAGCGATTTCTTGGCGCCGAAGGCGGGAAAGTCCCCTATATCATCGGCGTCGCCGGTTCGGTCGCGGCCGGCAAATCGACCCTTTCGCGGGTCATGCAGGCGCTGTTGTCGCGCTGGCCGAACACGCCGAAGGTCGAACTCGTCACCACGGATGGGTTTCTTTATCCGAACGCTCGCCTCGAAGGCGAGGGCCTGCTAGAGAAGAAGGGCTTTCCGGAAAGCTACGACGGGACAAAACTCATAAGCTTTCTGTCGGAGGTAAAAGCCGGCAAGCGCAAGGTCCAAGCGCCGGTCTATTCGCATGTCACCTACGATGTGATTTCTGGCGAGAGCATCATAGTCGATCGCCCGGATATCCTCATCGTCGAGGGCTTGAATGTTCTCTTGCCTAATCGCCCCGCGCGGGATGGCCGGGCGATTCCTTTCGTCTCCGATTTCTTCGATTTTTCGGTCTATCTGCACGCCGCGGAAAAAGATCTCGAAAAATGGTTTATTGCCCGCTTCATGCGCCTGCGCGACACTGCCTTTCGGAACCCTTTGTCTTATTTCAAGAAATACGCCGGCCTCGGCGACGTCCAGGCGGAAGCGACCGCGCGCGACATTTGGACAAGAATCAATCTTCGCAATCTGCGCGAAAACATCCTCCCCACGATGCCCCGCGCGAGCCTCGTGTTGACCAAAGGGCCAAGCCACATCATCGAGGAAGTCGAGCTACGGAAGCTTTAGGGGAGGATCCAGGTCAGCCTTTGATCTTGCAACCCAGCATTTGCACTTGCTTTTCAGCGCCTTCGCCCTAACCCGTGTTGCTCGCCATGTGCTGGCGTTGGTTTCGCCGTGAAAGATTGGGGTTGGCTGCTTGTTGGCTGAGCAAATATAACTATATTCAATATACTATGAGAACGCGATAAGCGCCATTCTTATCACCCATATTATTACGAGGATTGCTCCAATTGCGATCACAGCTAGCAAGGTCTGATCGTCATTATTGGCCATTGCGCTTCCCCAAATCGTGGATCCATCAGTTGTCAACTCAAGTAATTTCCCTGCACCGTCGCGCGAATAAACCTGCGCCGCGGAAGTTTCCGTCAATCCATCGCCGTGCCCCTGTGAACGTCGCCGTTCTCCCGTATATGGCATTGGGTTCGCCGGCTACGAGTAAAGTTCCGCCGCCGCTCTATTAGTCCGGTTCGACTGTTTTTGCATCCGCATGCGCTTTCGCCTCGCCGATTTCCTGTGTGAGCGCGCCTCATGTGAGGTATGCTTGCATCAGGCCAGGTGATCTTGAAACTCGAAAGGCCGGGATCGCGGCAGGAAATCGATGGCAAGACCGTTCGGCGCTCATCGCAAAAAAGCGGCGCGCGGCCCTTGATCCAACAGGATCCCCGCTTTTGCCTGGCGTTCGCGCCGAGTTGCCCTGCCAGGTCCGGCTATCGCCACGTTAAGGAGGAGAATTTTCGTGAGCACAACCTATTCCGGCGCATGCTTTTGCGGCGCCATCGAAATAGAGGTGTCCGGGCAACCGGAGGCGATGGGCTATTGCCACTGTCAGTCTTGCAGGTCGTGGGCCGCGTCGCCCGTCAATGCCTTCACGCTCTGGAAGCCGGAAAACGTGAAGGTGACAAAGGGGGCCGATCAGATCGGCACCTACCACAAGTCCGAGAAGCACCATCGCCAATTCTGCCGAACCTGCGGCGGACACGTGATGTCGAGACTTCCGGCCTGGGGACTGATCGACGTATTCGCGGCGGCCATCCCGGATTTCCCGTTCCGGCCGCAGCTTCATGTCAACTACGCCGAGACGGTGCTGCCGATGCGCGACGGGCTTCCGAAAATGCGGGACTTTCCCGCCGAAATGGGCGGTTCGGGCGAAATCATTCCCGAATAAAGAGGCTCGGTCGCATTGCTTGGCGCGGCGGCGCCGGCGCCCACAAGGGCGGGGCGTGCGAGGTGGCAAGGATCGGGAGGAGATTAGAGTTTGACACCCGTGTACTCCTCAATCTGTTTCTTGATAAAACCCTTGGCCAAGTCCTTCACCAAATCAAAGGTGTAGCCCTCAGCCGCGTCAATTTCCCTCTTCGTTTTCTCCCAGAGTTTCGGGTCCCGGACGGAATCCAGAAAGTCGTGGCCCGCCCAGGTCAATTTGCTAATAACAATTCCATGGGAAATAGCAGCCAGCTTCGTATTACCGGCGAGCAGCCCGGCCTCAACCAACTGAACTAGGTGTTTAGTCCCACGTTGTGCTGGAATGGATCGACCTTAAAGCGGTCCGGCTCTTTCGTCCAGATTTTGCAGATGTATTCATAGGGGGTCAGACCTTTGAGCGTTTTGAGGCGTTTGGCGA
>JBOHJU010000022.1:0-16955 GCA_050728755.1 Methylocella sp. | reverse complement strand
GACGTACCCCGAAGCGGGCTTTGAACCGGCCGAGAAATTGCGCGGTGAGCGCGATCTCGGGCATGAGGATCAAAATTTGGCGTCCGGCTTCGAGAGCGGAAGCGACGGCCTCGAAATAAACCTCCGTCTTGCCGGAGCCCGTTACGCCTTCAAGCAAGGTTACCGAGAACGCGCGGGCTTGGACACGTTCCGTTAAATTGGACGCGGCGTTTTTCTGCGCGGCTTCAAGCGACGGCCTAGCGAAAGCCGGATCGCAGGCGAGCGCCGCTGGCTCTTGCGGCAGCGCGATTGTTTCGAGCGTGCCTTCGCCGATCAACGTGTCGATAACGCCGCTCGAACAGGCGGCTGCCTCGGCAAGCGCCGCTTTCGAGAAAGCAAGGCCGCCTTCCGCCGCGGCGAGGACGCGCGCGCGGGCAGGAGTCATGCGGCGCGGCGGGAATCCCGCGAGACGCACCCCAACCCGCGCCGGTTCGGGTCCGGCTTGAAACGGCGCGCCAATCGCCATGCGCAGCACCATGCCGCGCGGGCTCAATGTCCAGCGCGCCACCCAATCGATGAATTTTCGCAGATTGGCGGGAAGCGGCGGAATATCGAGCCGCGCGGCGACGGCTTTCAGATTTGCCCGCTCGGGTGTCCCTGGCCGCGCGTCCCAGACGACGCCATTGGTCATTCTCGCGCCGAGCGGCACTTCGACGAAATCACCAGGCGCGACAATGGTGCCGCGCGGAACGAAATAGGAATAGGGATGATCGATCGCGACCGGCAGGAGAATTTCCGCGATGGCCGCGCCTTCCTCCGTCAAAGTGGGATCGCATACTGTCATTTCATTCCGGCGGTTGTCTGCGCCTGCGTCTGGCTCGCTCAACGGAATCGGCGAATGAGCTGCATCATTGATTCGGTGGGGGCATTTACGTGGTGGAGGAAGTTATCAATCGCTCTGCGCAGCGTCTCCTCACTCTCAAACTCTAAAATTACCAAAATTTCCTCGTTGTCAGTGTTATCGTAGTGCTTCGTCTTGTTACGAACCCTGTTGATGTAAGCGCTAATCTCTTTCTCTGGTTTGAGCTTGCCGTCTATTTTGTATATCTCGCCGAGCGTAGCGATGCTCTTTTCTCGCGCTGTTCGTTCAGACGCCGAGGCAGGTAAATCAGGGCCAGACTTTCTTTTTCGCTGAATCATGCCAGATTGAAGCTCTTCAGAGGCAGCGGCCAAGTGAATCACCGCGAAGCCGTCGCCACCATTAAAATGCAAATTTAGCGCTGTTTCGAGCAGGCGAGCCGCAATGTCGCCCTTCGCATAGGACTTAAGTTGTGCCATCGGCCCAATCCTTCAATTGCCCTGTGCCACCACGCTCTGCCATCAATCGATACCCGTGCACAACAAATGATGGGGTTATTGAAAGGCGGCAATTTCGTGTTCGATCGCGCACGCAAGGGCGGCAACGTTATCCGCACTGTGACCCATATCTGGCGGCGACAGGCGATAGATATTGTCTGCGCCCGCCGCGCCCCGAACATCGTGAAAAATCTCTTACGGTTTCGTGCGGAAGAACGCGGTCGCCTTCGTGTCCACATTTGCCGCGCAAGCGCCTATGATTGTGCGGTGCGCGATACAAGCGCGGGAGTCAATTATATGTTAAATTAGGTTTGGGAGCGGACTATCGATATTCTTCGCAATGGAGCGGGAAAAAGTGAAAATCCTACCGGTCATCATGTGCGGCGGCGCGGGAACGCGGGTCTGGCCAGAGTCGCGCGAAAGCCTGCCGAAGCAATTCATTGCTCTCGTTGGGCCGCACTCGACATTTCAGATGGTGGTCGGGATGCTCGCTGATCGCGTGTTCGAAACGCCGGTTGTCATTTCCAATCACGATTATCGTTTTCTCGCCGCCGAGCAGTTGCAGAAGATCAAACGCGAGGCGCGCATTGTTCTCGAGCCGGTTCGCCGCGATTCCGGACCAGCGGTAGCGGTTGCAGCCGAACTCGCGGCGCAATCCGGGCCGGACACGGTCGTCGCGGTTCTGGCCGCCGATCACGTGGTGCGCGACGGAGACGGTTTCGTGGCTTTGTGCAAAACGGCGGCCGAAGCGGCAGCGCTTGGCTATATCGTGACGCTCGGCATCAAGCCGGACGCGCCCGCCACTGGCTATGGCTATATCAAGCCGGGAAAGACGGTAACGCAGGACGGCGCCGTGTTGAAGGTCGAGGCCTTCGTCGAAAAGCCCAACGCCGCCACGGCGGAAGAATATGTCGCCGCGCACTATCTCTGGAATTCCGGCAATTTCTTCTTTCGCGCGGATGTGATGCAGGATGAATTGCGAAATTTCGAGCCGGACATGGCTGAAGCCGCGGCGAACGCAGTCGCCAAAGCCAAGCAGGATTTGAATTTTTTGGTCCTCGACGCGGAAACCTTTGCAAAGGCGCCGAAGAAGTCGATTGACTTCGCGGTCATGGAGCGCACCGGCAAGGCCGCGGTCGTCCCCGCCGATATCGGCTGGTCGGACGTCGGCAATTGGGAAGCGGTTTGGCAATTGTCGGAACGCGACGGCAACGGCAATTCGATCCGAGGCCGCGGCATCGTCATGAATGCGTCAAATGTTCATGTCCGCTCCGACGAACATTTGACGACCGTCGTCGGCGTCGACGATGTTACTGTCGTTACCACCCAAGATGCGGTCTTGGTGCTCAAAAGGGCGCAGGGCGATAGCGTCAAGCAACTGGTCGATCTCCTGAAGACCGAAAGTCGCCCAGAGGCGCTGGAACATAAGCGCTCCTACCGGCCATGGGGTTATTATCAATCGGTCGATTCCGGGGCGCGCTACCAAGTCAAACGCATCGTCGTGAAGCCAGGCGAGCGCTTGTCCCTGCAAAAGCATTTCCATCGCGCCGAGCATTGGGTCGTCGTCAAGGGAACGGCCGAGGTCACGAAGGACAAAGAAATCCATCTTGTCCACGAGAACGAGTCGATCTATCTGCCGATCGGTTGCATGCATAGAATGGCGAATCCCGGCCGGATCGACCTCGAATTGATCGAGGTGCAAACCGGCTCCTACCTGGGGGAGGACGATATTGTCCGGCTCCACGACGTGTATAACCGCGGCTGACGCACGGCGTTTCGCGAAACGCCTGCAAATGGACGGATCGAGGCGTTGCCGGTCATGCTAAGACAAATTTCAAGCTTGCCTTTCGCCCGGAATTTTTTGGCCGTTTGCGCGACGGTGCTCACCATTGCCGGCGCGTCCCTTGGGCCCGCCGCCGCGCGCCCCCTGGTTCCGGCGGAGCGGCGGTATATTCCCTACGACGGTGTGTTGCCCGCTTGCGACGATCCCGCTGTTTTCGAAAGGATACAGGGCCGCTTTTATGATCGCGAAGCCGAATACTGGAACACCGGGCTTGAGATCCTGGGCTTCGGAAAAGTCAAGGAAATCGGCTATAAAACGAACGGCGAGGATTACATCCCCCGCCGCTATTGCCGCGCGCTGGCATACTTGAACGATAAAAAATCGCATCAGGTTTCCTATTCGATCGGCGAGGATCTCGGCATCATAGGCTTCGGCTTCGGCGTCGAATGGTGTGTCGGCGGACTCGACCGCAACGATGCCTATGCGCCGAACTGCAAAATGGCGCGGCCGTGAGCGGAGTTGCCGATAATGCTGGCTAGGCTGCCGGCAAGCAATCCGGCGGGTTTTTTGGCCGCCCTTGTTGCCTTTGCCTCGCTTGCAACGGTTTGCCCCGCGCTTGTCCTTTCGCCGGCCGCCTTTTGCGGGCAGGATCGCTGCGTCGGCCCCGCGTCTTCGTTGCCGCTGAGAGTCCAAGCGTCGCGCGCGAGCACTCCCGGCGATTTCGACTTTTACGTTCTTTCGCTCTCCTGGTCTTCCGGCTTTTGCGAGACGCCCGCGGGCGCGAGGGCGCAAGGTCAATGCGCCGCGGGCGCTAATCTCGGCTTCGTCGTGCATGGACTGTGGCCTCAGTATGAGCATGGCTATCCGTCGGACTGCGGTCCCGCCGCAAGATTACCGTCGCGCGTGGCGCTGCAAAGTGCGCAAGGACTTTACCCCAGTGAAGGACTTGCCCGGCATGAATGGCAGAAGCACGGCACTTGCTCCGGCAAGAGTCCTACCGACTATTTCGCCGATGTGCGGCGCGCGCGCAATTCAATCGTCGTTCCCGCGCCGTTTGTCGCCGCCAAGGAAAAACAGACCTGGACGCCAATCGATATTACCCGCGCGTTCATTGCCGCGAATGCGCGGCTGCGGCCGGGCATGCTGGGCGTGGCCTGCGCAAGCGGCGTCCTGCAAGAGGTGAGGATTTGTTTTTCCAAGGATCTGCGTGATTATCACGCCTGCCCGGAGGTTAGCCGGCAAGGCTGCCGCGTGCGGGAAATCTCGGTGCCGCCCATCTTGTGAGACTTGCAAAGTCAAACCGAAGTTTCGGTGAAACGCCTCCGCGTGAATTACCGCCACGATTTTCGCGCGGGCAATTGCGCCGCTGGCTTCGAGCATATTTTTCAATCCCGCGTTTTGCCGCGCCCCGGCGCGAAGCCGGTGCTTTCCGTTTCGATTTAAACCAAATAGAATTATGGTCTAGGAGCTGCCAAGTGAGCGTCAAAACGTTCGAAGTCGGCGAGGACGAGGAAGGGATGCGCCTCGACCGCTGGTTTAAGCGGCGCATGCCGACGCTGTCTCTTTCGCATCTAAACAAGATAGTGCGCACGGGCGAGGTGCGCGTCGACGGTGCCCGAGCGAAGACCGCGACGCGGCTGGCTTCGGGCCAACGCGTGCGGATCCCGCCGTTGAAGCTCGATGCGCCGGCGGCGCCGGCCGGGGAGATTTCGCCAACGGATTTGCGCGCGCTCCAAGACATGATCCTTTACGAGGACCGCGATCTCCTGGTGTTCGACAAACCTTTCGGGCTTGCCGTGCAAGGCGGCTCGGGAATGACGCGCCATATCGACGGGATGCTCGCCTCGATGCCAAACGAGCGCGGCGGCCGGCCTGTGCTGGTGCACAGGCTCGACCGCGATACGTCGGGTGTCTTGCTCGTCGCAAAGACGCGGAAAATCGCCGCCGATCTCGGTGAGATTTTTCGCTCGCGGCAAGCAAAAAAAATCTATTGGGCTCTCGTTGAAGGCGTGCCCAAGCCGGCGCAAGGCCGCATTTCCCTCTATCTGGCGAAAGGCGACGGAATGGGCACGGCCCGGCCCGCGCGGCGTGATGACGAGACACGCGGAAAACTTGAAAAGATGCGGGTCGCCCGGCATGGCGACGAGGATGCTCGCCATTCGGTGACCTATTATGCGATTGTCGATAAAATCGCGCCGCGGCTGGCCTGGCTTTCGTTTAAGCCCGTTACCGGTCGCACCCATCAATTGCGCGCTCATGCGGAGGCGATCGGCCATCCGATTATCGGCGATCCCAAATATGGCGCAACGCCCGGCAACGATCCGCGCCGCAACGATCCGCTGCGAACGATACCGGAAGCGGTCGAACGCAAGCTGCATCTTGTGGCGCGCCGCCTGATCCTGCCGCATCCTGGTGGCGGCACGCTCGACGTCACTGCGCCCTTGCCGGAGCACATGCGGCGCTCGTTCGACATGTTCGGTTTCGACGCGAAACGCTACGATCCGATCGAGAACGCGCCCGAGTGAATGCCGGGCTCACGGAGCGGCGTGGTCTGGCTCGACCAGGCTCAAGCGGGTGAGATCGGCGACCGGCCGTCTTTGATCGTCGAGCGTGACCGCTTCGGCATAGTGCATTCCGAACAAGACATCGGCAGCGGCATATACGCGCATGTCATGGACAACGGCACCGATCGCGTGATCGCGCGCCTCGATGGTCAGAAAGAGGCGCGCGTCACACTCCGCGAATCGCTCGGCATCGTAGCCGGCGAGCGGACTTTTTTCGTCGATTGCGTGCATCACGGTCCAGGTCAGCGGGAACAGAGAGAGACTTGCGTTCGACAGGGCGAGATCGTGCAGGCGGCGGAAGGAATGGCCCTCCGCACTCTCTTCCAACAACACCACGCCCAGCCGCACCGTGGCATTGGTCAGCAAGGTCATGCGCCCATTGGCAATGCGCACCATCATGGTCGGCGAACAATTATGGCTTGTGACGACGGCCTGATCGGCAAACAATATTTTCGGTCTCGGTTTCGAAAAGCGGACGAACAAAAGGCCGGTCATGATCGCGGTGAAGACCATGCCGCAGACGATTTCAATCGCCGAAACAGTGTGGCCATAGAGCGTTGCCGGAGCCATGGTTCCGTAACCCACGGTCGCCAGGGTTTCGAGGCTGAAGAAGAATGCGTCGGAAAACGAGCCCGGCCGCATATTGGCGACACAGCCGGGGCTTGCCAGGTAGGCCAAGGCGAAGACGACATTGATGCCGAGTTCCAGGCCAAGGAACGCGAGCGCGAATTCCTTCCAGCTCAGCTCGATCGCGATATGATAGGGATCATGCAAATCATAGCGCGAGGCGCCGCGTTTGACGAGTTCAATCGTGCCGGCGCCGACATGCATTGTCAGGTCGCGGTTTCTGCGCTTTTTTCGCTCGGGCACGATGCGCTTCAAGCCGGGGAACTCCGTTGTAGCGTGGCAACAGCATTCATTGCTGACGCGAACTGGCGCGGCCGCAGTATATGTGGCCCGGCGCCAATGGCACCAAAATGTTTCACGGGGGGTAGTGCCTCGTGAAATTTGGCCGCCGGATACCCAAATGAGGACCGGCGCAGCCGAAAACTTGTGGAAGAGAGGTTTTTCTTCTTTTGATCAAACCTATTTAGGGCGCGAACCCGTTCGCGCTTTTCCGGGAAATGTTCTAAGCAGATGCCCCTTGGACCGGGTACCCTCCGGTCAAGCCTATCCCGTTTTGCTCCCATGGTTGGAATTCGAAATAGCATGCGTAAGGTCGTTGGCGGCAAGCTCCATGGCATCCGCGTCACGGAGGCAAATCTCGAATATCACGGCTCGATCACGCTCGATCCGGAGCATTGCGAGGCCGCCGGAATCTTGCCGCTCGAATTCGTCGAGATCTGGAATAAGAATTCTGGAGCGCGTATCTCAACCTATGTAATTCTAGGCGAACGCGGTTCGCGATGTTGCATTGTCAATGGAGCGGCGGCGCGGACCTGTCAGCGCGGCGACGAACTCATCATTTGCAACTCGATCTATCTGGCAAGCGAAAACGTCGCCGGTCTGAACCCCGCGGTGGTGACCTTTGACGAGGATAATAATGTCGTTGAACGGTTGCGCTATTCCGTCAGGTTGGACGGCTCGGGACGCTACGAGTTCGCGATCCTCAACGAAGGGGGAACCCGGCTCAAGATCCCGCTCTGTTCCGGCTCAGGCGGAAGGCGCAGTTCTTAGCGCCGAGCGGGGTGGTTGAATATCCCCGAAGAATTTGCCATTCTCTGTGACGACAACAACGCGCCGAAAGCCTCCCATGGCGAAGGCCGCGGCTTCGAATCTGGGGGACGACCTCGTGAATTCCGCATCGTACGCACCGGCGCGCGACGTGCTCCCGTAGGGTGGCATGGGTAGGCGCCGCCGCCTCGGCGGCCCAGCCCTTCGCCGGAGGCCTCCACGGCGTAAGGCTCGCCGGCGCAATCAAGGTTGTCACAAGCAAAGTCCGGGCCGCCCTCGACTGCGGAACTCAGTCTTGACTCTTTTTTTCGCGCGCTCGCATATAACGGACAGAATGTTCGCCATATCGAACGATCGGCAGAGCTGTGCAATTCGCTCCGGCAAGTAAAGCGGCGGGTCTTCGTGAGGTCGATGCGCCGCAGAGCCTCGTCGCGCATTTTGGCGCCGATACGCCGCTTAAGATGGATGCCGGGGTCTCGCTCAGCCCGCTGACGATCGCTTATCAAACCTATGGCGAGCTCAACGCCGCCAAGTCGAACGCGGTTTTAATCTGCCATGCCCTAACTGGTGATCAGCATGTCGCCAATCAACACCCAATCACCGGCAAACCAGGCTGGTGGCACACCATGGTCGGCCCAAACCGGCCAATCGATACCAACCGCTATTTTGTCATTGCACCAAATGTTGTCGGCGGCTGCATGGGCACCACTGGGCCCGCCTCGCTCAATCCGGCGACCGGCCGGCCCTATGGCCTCGATCTTCCAATCGTCACGATCAAGGACATGGTTTTCGCGCAAGCCATGCTGATCGACCGTCTCGGCATCGCGACGCTGTTCTGCGTCGCCGGCGGTTCAATGGGCGGCATGCAAGTGTTGCAGTGGGTGGCGAGTTTCCCGGAACGCGTCTTCGCCGCGATGCCGATCGCGACCGCCGCGCGACATTCCTCGCAAAATATTGCTTTTCATGAGGTTGGGCGCCAAGCGGTGATGGCCGACCCGGATTGGCGCCAAGGCCGCTATCTCGAAGAAGGCGTCATCCCGACCAAAGGGCTCGCCGTCGCCAGAATGGCAGCCCACATCACCTATTTATCTGACGGAGTCCTGCAGAGCAAGTTTGGCCGCAAGTTGCAAGACCGCAGCGCGCCAACCTTCTCATTCGATGCCGATTTCCAAATCGAGAATTATCTGCGCCAACAAGGCACGAGCTTTGTCGACCGTTTTGATGCCAATTCGTACCTCTATGTGACGAGGGCTTGCGATTATTTCGATCTCGCCGCCGATTACGGCGGCTCGCTGGCGTTCGCCTTCAAGGGCGCCAAAACCCGGTTCTGCGTCGTGTCCTTCAAGTCCGATTGGCTTTATCCGACGCAAGCCTCGCGCGCGATCGTGCATGCCTTGAACGCGGGCGGCGCCTTGGTTTCCTTTGTCGATATCGAGACCGATCGCGGCCACGATGCGTTCCTGTTGGACACCCCTGAGTTCATCGCAACCTCGCGCGGTTTCCTGGACGCGGCGGCGCGGGCGCGGGGCATAACGCCAGCCAAAATCGGGGCGATTTGACCCGTGGCCGCTAAGTTGGAAGTTATCAAAGCCAAGCGAACCCGCGCGATTCCGGCGCGCGTCGATCTGCTTCTTGTCGCGGATATGGTCGAGGCGAGATCCCGCGTTCTCGATGTCGGCTGCGGCGATGGCACGCTGTTGCGGCTGCTCGCCGAGGAAAAAGGGGTGGATGCACGCGGCATCGAGCTCTCCCAGCGCGGTGTCAACGACTGCGTCGCCAAGGGGCTGCCGGTCATCCAGGGCGATGCCGACACCGATCTTGCCAATTATCCCGACAATTCCTTCGATTATGTGATTCTATCGCAGACGTTGCAGGCGACTCGCCAGCCGCGCGCGGTGCTTGAACATATGTTGCGGATCGGCCGTCACGCGATCGTGTCGTTTCCGAATTTTGGCCATTGGCGGATTCGGCTCCAGGTCGCGTTCGGCGGCCGCATGCCGATGACGCGCAACCTTTCCTGCTCCTGGTACGACACGCCAAACATCCATTTTTGCACGATCCAGGATTTTGTCGCGCTTGTGCGGGAGATCGATGCGAGGATCGAACGCGGCGTGGCGCTCGATCGCTTTGGCGCACCCTTGGCCTACAGCGAGCCCCGGATCTGGAACTTGTTCGGCGAACAAGGCGTCTTCCGCCTGACCCGCAAGCGGTAGCGCGGACGGAAACTGAATAATCCGGCTATAAGGTGTTTCACTCATGCGGCGCGTTCGAGGGAGCGTTTCTGATAGAATATCCTCTTCCCCTCGTGCCGTACTCCGTTTCCGTGGTTATTCAACGTAGCCATAGCGGCCGTAATATTTTCGATAATTGTATGGGCTGGCATAACCTTCGTAACGTGCCATCTTCCGCATATCCGCACTATTTAAGATTACACCGAGGAGGCGATCATGGATCTCTGGAGTTTCCGCTAGCAGACGCTCCGCAATATCTCTGTTCGTCCGCCCCCATTCCACGACAAAAACGTAAGAATCGATGAAATTCGACGCAGCTCTTGCATCAATCACGGGCAACAGCGGCGACAAATCGACAATCACATATTCAAATCTCTCGCACAGACGATCGATTAAGTTCTTCATCGCGTTGGAGCCTAAAATTTCGTCAGTATGCAAGAGTTTGGATGCTGAGGCAGCCGGAACCGGCAGAAAACTCAACCCGCTCGAGGGTTCGGTCCAGACGGCATCATTCAGATCGATCTTGCCCGCGATGACCTGGATAAGTCCGCCCGCGGCATCTGGCGCAAACAGCTGAGAAAGAGTTGGCTTGCGGAGGTCACAATCAATCAGCATGACACGGCGGCCCGCTTGCGCAAGGAGGTGCGCAAAATTCGATGCTATGGTCGACTTGCCTTCGTTTGGCAACGCCGATGTTAAGCCGATCACCCTATTCGATTTCAGAACGCCGTTGAGGTCCATCACTAATTTCAGTGAACGCAGCCCTTCCGTAAACTCCGAGAAGGGTTGATCGGCGACATAATTCATTAAATCATGCTTATGGACAAGCGTTCGCTCCGCCATTGGAGCCGCGCTTTCGGCAATTACGGGGGAAGAAACAGGATTGGTAGATTTCAGGGCGGGCAGCGTTGCGATGCAATTGGCCCCCAGTGATTCTTCGATTTGGGCTCTAGTGCGGAAGACGCGATCTGAAAGTTCACGGTAGCAAGCGAATGCAACGCATAGCATCAATCCGCTGGCGGTCGATATGCCCAAAACTGCTAGTGTAATAGGCCTGCTCTTATGGATAGGAGGGATCGCCGCGCTGATAAGCCTCGCGTCGGTAATTGGAAAAGATTGCTGCTGGACGGACTCCATATAGCGTTGAAGGAAACTATCGGCAATCGTTCGAAGGCTTTTTGCCTTGCTTTCCAAGTCTCTTAGCTGGACCTGAGCATTATGCGTGATTTGCGATTCCGTCACCTCGCTTTTAAGGCTGCTTTCGAGACTCTGTTCTCGCGCAAGCGCGATGGCGTAATCGCTCTTGTAGCTCTCCAATATCTTTTTCATTTCATCGTTGATATTACGCCGGATTTCTTGCATCTGCGTGCGGAGATTGACGGTCGCCAAGTGATTGGCGCCATAGCGCTCCGCCCAGATGCGTTCGCGCGCGGCATAATCTAGGTATTGACCGCGGAGACGGTTAATGACTTCGTTCTTGAGCACGTCCGCCACCGATGCGTCCGGAACGTCCTGCTTCATGACGTCCTGCATCCGGTCGAGCCGAGCCTTGGCCTCAGCTGTCGCGGCACGCGCCAAAACCAGCTGGCTATTCAACTCGGACAATTGCTGGTCGTTCATGAGCCGTAGGTTGTCGTTGGCGCCTTCGAGGGTGACGATATTGTTCGCGTGCTTGAAATCTACTACGGCCCGGTCGGCAACGGAGGCTTGCATCCGCAACTCCTTTAGCCGATCCTCCAACCAAGCGCTGGCGCGCCGCGTGGCTTGATATTTGGCATCGAGTTGTTCCGTGACATATGCATCGGCGATAGCATTGACGATCCGCGCGGACTTTACCGGATCCAAAGAACGAAACTCGATCTCGATCACGTAAGTCGGCGTAACACGGAACACGGTGCGCCGGCTTTCAAAAGCGGCGAGCGCCAGGTCCGTCAACTTGGCCTCGGGATCTATTGCACCGGATGCACCGGATTCCCAAAAGCTCGGCACGAGCTTGAAGAGGAAGCCTAACAGCCCGCGGTTGCCACCGGCGAATTCGGGATCCTCGGTAAGGCGTAGTTCCTTAATGACTGCTAAGCTAATCGCCCGTGATTGGAGAACCTCAACTTCCGTCTGTACCGCCCCTGTATCAATCGCATTACCCCCTAGATCTGGTTTCTCTTGCAACAATTGTACTCTGTGGCTATCGATGACCATCATGCCAGTGGCCGTGTAACTCGGCGGCGTGATGAACAGATAGAGCAACCCCAGCGCGGTCGTGCATGCCATTAGGACAAGGAATACGCGAAATTGACGTTTAAAGATCAATTTCAAAGAGCTGAACATTTTGATGAGGTGTGTGGGCGTCAGCACCTCAACGTCGTCAGACGCGAGCGGCGACGCCTTGCTGACTTGCAACATGGATTTTTACAACCTCTGGTAGAATTATGGATAACGCTGGAAACCTAGTTTCTGCGCAAACTCAGAAGCACATTCGACCGCCAAAATCGAGAATTATGGTGCCTCTTCCCCACCACGATTGTCCTCCCGAGATTTTCACATAAAGAGGACGTAGTCAAGCTGGGCAATTGCCCCAACATTTGCTAAGGATGTCCAGGCGACTCGAAAAAGCCCCATGTTTTTAAGAAGATAGGCCTCGTTTGCTGATGCGGGCCAGGCACCGGGAGGGTGGGATGGTTGCGGCGCCGGCAATTTCGCCGTTCAAGCTGGCGGCGAGCGGCCATCCCCGCCGGCAAGAGTGGCTTAGCGTTTTTGGCGAATATCCGCGAGCGACAGGCTTTTATGATGGAGGCGTTTGCATCGGTGCGCCCCAATCCGGGCTCGGCAGGCGCAGCGGCGCCGCGCGAAAGGTGATGACTGCGACATCGCGGTGCGCGGCCCGATTGGGCTCCAACGCGTCGATCGCCGTCACCCCGTGAAAAACTCGATCGTCCTGCAGAAAGACGGCATCGAGAGGATCGGTGAGCGTGAAGTCGCCCAAGTGGCGGTGGTCGAGGCCGTAGATCGACGTGACCCCGCTTTCGACGTTCTGCCGGTTGACAAGCACGACGAGCACCCAGTCGACGCCGTCGCGATGCAGGCCCTCGGGCGTCGGCTCGCCGGTTTGTCCGGCGCGGGCTTCGATCCGGAACTGGTGCAGCTCCACGTGCCAAGCCTGCGGCCTGTCCGGCGCGGGCGTCAATGCTTCAAACACCCTCCGGCCGGCAGCGAGGAGACCTAGGGTGACCGGATGGGCGGCGACGGCCTTGGTCACCGGTTCGAACCAACGCTCGATTCCGCCATTGAGCAGGTTGTAGTCCCGGCTCTGATAATGCGGCTGGTGCGCCTTGCAGACAATTCCTTCGGCGGAAACGGCGAAGGCCGCGAAGCGTCGCCGGCGATACCGGCCACCATCGGCCATGTAGGTGTCGATGCGGAGGTCCTCCCATGTCGCGGCGAAGGATGGCCATTCGGTTACCGCCGCAGGCGTCAGCAGCGTGCGGAATTGCGCGGCGGGCGAAAACCAGAACCCCGCCGATCGAATCCCCTCGGCGATGATGGAAATATCCGCGGTCATCGAGCCTCACCCGCCATCGAGAACTTGCCATATGAAGCCGGAAAAGGGGGACACGATGCCGGTCATGCTTCGCGCAAGGCGGCCCAAAACCGGCGCCGGTCCGAGCGGCGCAGAATGTCAAGCGGGATCGTGCGATCGATCTTCTCCGCGTCGAGCAGGCGCACGAGATCGTCGGCTCCCGTGATGGAGATGCCATCGACGGCGAGCAAAATATCGCCGGAGAGAAGGCCCGCGTGATCGGCCGGGCTTCCCGCTTCGACCGCGCTCACCACGGCGCCCATCCTCTGGGCGAGGCCAAGGCGCAGCGCAATCCTGCGCGGCAGGGGAACCGTCCCTGCGCCAATGCCGAGATAAGCGCGGCGGACCCTTCCATGCGCCACGAGTTCACCGAGTACGAAGCTTGCCGTGTTGGAAGCCACCGCGAAGCAAATGCCTTGCGCGCCGGAAATAATCGCCGTGTTGATGCCGATGACCTCGCTTTGCGACGAGACGAGCGGGCCGCCCGAATTACCCGGATTGAGCGCCGCGTCGGTCTGAATCACATCTTCGATCAAACGGCCGTTTTTTGAGCGCAAGGAGCGCCCGAGCGCGGATACGACTCCCGCCGTGACGCTAGCGTCGAACCCAAAAGGATTGCCGATCGCAATAGCAATCTCCCCCGGCTTCAGCTTTTTCGAATTGCCGAGCTTTGCCGAGGGAAGCGTCGCGTCTTCATCGACCCGAACGAGGGCGAGATCGGTGTCGGGGTC
Organism: Methylocella sp.; assembly: GCA_050728755.1. Taxonomy (GTDB): domain Bacteria; phylum Pseudomonadota; class Alphaproteobacteria; order Rhizobiales; family Beijerinckiaceae; genus Methylocapsa. Next base: position 3,063 of record JBOHJU010000022.1, on the reverse strand, counting down.
GTCGCCGAGGACGCGGCCGGAGAAGCCGCGCCCGTCAAGCGTCATCACCTCGGCACGCTTCGCACCCTGCACGACATGACTATTGGTTAGAATGAGGCCGTCCGGCGACACGATAACGCCGGAGCCCGACCCCGCTCGCGCGCGGTCGCCGTGGCGAACATCAAGGCGCACCACGCTTGGCCCGACCCGCTCGACGATCTTCGTCACGGCCTTGGAATAGGCGTCGAGAAGCGCGTTGTCCGATTGGGCGCCTTCTGAGAGAGCATTGTCCGTGGGCCGATCTCCGCTGGATAAGTCTGCCGGCGCAGCACCGCTGCCAGCTTCCTCTCCGTCGATTATGAAAGAGTGGGAAGAATCGAGATTTCCACCAAAATTGTGGTCCATATCCAAACATATGGTCCGGATTGTCCGGTATTGAAGAGGTCGGCCGCCGCTGATCGAACCATGGGGAGATAGCTTGATCTAAGGCGAGATCGCGCCGCGTTCGCCACAGCGGGCATCGCTTCACACCACCTTCCACCCGCTCGCAATCCACAGCTTTGGCACCGCGGACTCTTGCCCGACTTTAAACTCAAACGACGTACTGCGTTTCCCGCGCGCTCCATCGAGCTTGACGTCCTTTCGCAATGTGGCTGGTGCCGCTTTGGTGCCGCTATGGCTGCGATCATTGCAGAAAATGGCCTGGTCGCCATCGCGGTTCACAACGCAAGCGACAACGTGTGCGAGCCCGCCGAGGCGTACACGCCCGAACGATATGCCGAGCTCCAATATCAACGTCCTCGCCACCCAGCGCGTGCTGCGCGCCGCGCGCATTGGAGGCCGCGTTTCGAGCTGAACGCCTGACGCGAATCACTATTGAATCAGTGCGAGCGCCAATATATACACCTAATTGGGTTTCCGGCTTCACGGCCTTGGCGGAGCGGACCGCCCGCGCTTAATTGAAGCTTAATTAACGATGAGGCGCGGCTGCATCGGGAACACTAGCTTGATGCGGAAAGTGCTTTTTGGGGAAACTTTTACTGGCTTGCCGGCGTCTTGACACCCTGCCGGAAAGACCTGCAACGACAAGGCGCCGCCGCAGCGAAAGCGAGCGTCCCAGGCGCCGCGCACCAGAGTGTCCGGAGGAAATTCATGCGCAAGTTCCTGCTCCTGCTTTTGTTCTGTGTTGGCGCCGCCGCGCTTCTCGCCAATGGCGCTGCCTTCGCCAACGATGAATTGATCCAGCTTTCGAAAGACCCAAAACAATGGGTGATGCCGACGGGCGACTACGCCAATCGCCGGTTCTCGAAACTCGATCAGATCAATTCCGACAACGTCAAACGTCTTGTTCCGGCGTGGACCTTCTCGACGGGGGTTCTACGCGGTCACGAGGGGGGCCCCTTGGTGATCGGCAGCGTCATGTACATCAGCACGCCGTTCCCGAACATCGTCTACGCGCTCGACTTGAATCGTGATGGCGAGATCATCTGGAAATATGAACCCAAACAAGACCCCAATGTTATCCCCGTGATGTGTTGCGATACCGTCACGCGCGGCGTGGCCTATGGCGACGGCAAGATTTTCCTGTATCAAGCCGACACGACCCTGGTCGCGCTCAAAGCAGAAAGCGGGGTACCTGTTTGGTCGGTGAAGAACGGCGATCCTTCCAGGGGCGAGACCGGCACCTCGGCGCCGCAAGTCGTCAAAGACAAGGTCCTCGTCGGCATTTCGGGGGGTGAATTCGGCGTCCGCGGCTCGCTTACGGCTTACGATATCAAGACGGGCAATCGGGTTTGGCGAGGTTATTCGATGGGTCCCGATTCCGACACCTTGATCGATCCGGTACACACAACCAGCCTCGGCAAGCCGGTCGGCCCGGATTCGGGAACCAACACCTGGAAAGGCGATCAGTGGAAGATCGGCGGTGGCACCACCTGGGGCTGGTATGCCTTCGATCCGGAATTGAACCTTGTTTACTACGGTTCCGGCAACCCTTCGACCTGGAATCCCAAGCAGAGGCCAGGCGACAATCGCTGGTCGATGACGATCTGGGCGCGCGATGCGGATACCGGCATCGCCAAATGGGTCTACCAGCTGACGCCGCATGATGAATGGGATTATGATGCCATCAACGAGATGGTTTTGGCCAACCAGGAAATGCGCAAGGTTTTGGTGCATTTCGATCGCAACGGTTTCGGCTATACGATCGACCGCGAAACCGGCGAGCCGCTAGTCGCGGAGAAATTCGATACAGCGGTCAATTGGGCAACCAAAGTCGATCTTGACAAAAGCTCCAAGACCTATGGACGCCCCTTGGTCGTGCCGAAATATTCGACCGAACATAATGGCGAAGACGTGAACTCGCAGGGGATCTGCCCGGCGGCGCTTGGTTCGAAGGACGAACAGCCGGCCGCCTATTCGCCTGACACGGGTCTCTTCTATATTCCGGCCAATCACGTCTGCATGGATTATGAGCCTTTCCACGTGAGCTACACGGCCGGGCAGCCCTATGTCGGGGCGACCTTGTCGATGTACCCCCCGCCGGGCGAGACCAACATGGGCAATTTCACCGCCTGGGACGCCAAGAAGGGCAAGATCGTCTGGCAGAAAAAGGAGCTATTCTCGGTCTGGTCGGGGGCGCTCGCGACTGCGGGGAATTTGGTCTTTTACGGCACGCTTGAAGGCTATCTGAAAGCGGTGGACGCAAAGACCGGCGACGAGCTCTACAAGTTCAAGACGCCTTCCGGCATCATCGGCAACATCACGACCTATGAGCACAATGGCAGGCAATATGTCGCGGTGCTTTCCGGGGTCGGCGGCTGGGCGGGCATTGGCCTTGCGGCGGGCTTGACCAAGGCGACCGAGGGCCTTGGCGCGGTCGGCGGCTATGCCTCGCTCGCCAAATACACCGCACTCGGCGGTCAGTTGACGGTTTTTGCCCTGCCGCCTTCGTTCTAACTTTCGGCATGGCCAATGGCGAGACGCCCGGCGCGCAATCGGCGCCGGGCATTTTACGCGGTGCGCATTTTTTCTCGAACAAGGATAGTCTCGTGCAAATCAGCCCTCTGGCGGGGGCCGTTTCCC
>JBOHJU010000021.1:0-17437 GCA_050728755.1 Methylocella sp. | reverse complement strand
TCTCCAAATACCTTCAAAAGGAAGATGCGCCAATCCTTGAGAGATCGCGCATCCTGCATCCTTGGGCGCGATTCCGTCGGAAGCGCTCCGCCACGCTCAGTAAACTCCGATAAGATTCTATCCTTTGGGCATTCTCATTTTTCCATTGTACGTACCGCTTCGGCGGCAGGACAGAGGGGCAGAGAGCATGATTCGCTTCAACTCGGAGTCGATCAGCGTCTAGCTTATCTTCGCTGGTTAGGCGAGATAGCGCGGACATCACAAAACATTACTCAACACCGGCGCCCGAGCTGGCCCGGCGAAAATTTTCAGTGTTCACAAGGGCGAGCACCGATTGGCGGATTGGCCTTGACCCAAGCTGGAGGCCCAATTGAGTGGCCGATTAGCGTCCGTCCGGGGTGCGAAGGCCGATCCATTTGTCTTTGACCTGATCGAAATGGACGGTCGGATCATATTGCGTAACGTTTAGGTTAAGGTTAGTGGCGGAGAGACGGCCGATCGCGGCCATTACCGCATAGGAGGCGACGACCCGGTCGCGCTCGGCGGAGACGAGGGCCACTCTCGCATTCAGCAGCAGCTGCTGCTGGAAAAGAATATCGAAAATCGTGCGCTGGCCGACTTCCGCTTCTTTCCGGATGCTGTCGAGCGCGATTTCGTTGGACTTGATCGAAGCCTTGGACGATTGGATGACGGCGCGCGCGCTATCGAGCTGGCCCCAGGAGGAAACCACCGCTGCGCGGATCAAATCGCGCTGGAGATCGGCCTGCAATCTGGCCTGACCGAGCGTTTCCTTGGCTTGCCGCGCCCGCGCATAGACCTCGCCGCCTTCATAGATCGGCACGGTGAGCTGACCGACGATCGTCGCATTCCGGAAACGCTCTCCGGGAACACCATTACGGTTATCGATGTTTTGGAAATTGGCGCTGACGCCGAGCGTCGGAAGGAGTTCGCCCTCTACCAGCTTGACCTGCAGTGCGGCGGAATCCACCGCGTCCAACGCGGCCTGAACTTCTGGATGTTCGGCAAGCGCAAGTTGGACCGCAACGCCAAGCGTATGCGGCAGAAGAACCTCGATCGTGCGCGCCGGTTCGAGTCTTGTCGGCTCAACGCCGATCACCTGGCGGTAATCGGCGATGCTAGTCTGCAGATTGGCTTGCGCCGTGAAGTAATCGGAGCGTGCCGACGCGAGACTTGACTCGGCCTGGGCGAGGTCGGTCCGGGTCACCGCGCCGATGATAAAACTATCGCGGGTTTGCCGCAATTGCTCCTCGAGGACGACGATGTTGTTTTTGCGAAGATCGAGGATGGCGACGTCGCGCAGGACGTTCATATAGGCGGTCGCGCCGTCCAGCAGAACATTCTGTTCGGTGTTGCGTAGGGTTTCGCGCGCTCCGAAAATATTCGACTCGGCCTGGCGCACGCCGTTCAACGTGCGAAGCCCGTTGAACAGGTTTTGGTTGACGGTGAGACCGTAAGTGGAAGCGGCGGTGTTGGCTCTCACCCGTGGGTTCGTACTTCCAATCGCGAAGGTGTTATCCTCACGATTGAAGCCATATTGCGCGTTCGCGCTGGCGGTCGGCCGCCAGGCCGCGCTCGCGCGGGGCAGATTTTCGTCGGTGGCCCGGACCCCGGCGCGCTGCTGGTTCAGGTCCGGGTTGCCGGCATAGGCGCGCGCCAAGGCGCCCGACATTGTTTCCGCCCGGCCGGGCGAAGCGCTGGGCGGCAATGCCATGACAATGAAAGCTCCCACGATCCCCGCCAGAACCGGCCGCGCGTTGAAACGGGAACGAGTCGAGACGGCGCGGCGCATAGAACGAAACCAAACTCTTATTTACAAACTCGCCGCACAACTTTGCGCAGCCGGAGCAGGGTCCCCACGTGGCCGGCCGGCTGGGACTTTCGAGCTGGGAGCTTACGCGCTTAGGACTGCATGCGGGGTGCCAGCCCGCCTAGCGCGACAGAAATCGTAAGGCAGTTGCAATATTGTAACACCTCGCGCAAGCGCCATTTGCGCGGCACTGGAAATCGCCGGATGCGGCGGCGTTCCGCTATCTTAAACAAACGCGCTTGGCGTTGGCGAAAGAAAACATGGTTCACGCGGATCGCCGGATAGGCCGCTATAATCGCCACACGAAGCGCGATGGCGCGCGACGGCGGCGGCACCCAGAAATTGGATCTTTCCGGTTTTGCGATCGGCCGCGCTGCGAATGGTCAGGCGGCGGCGGCGGCTCGGATCGATGCCGGCATCGGCAGCGTTTTTTGCCTGGCACTTCACCGCGTACTTCGGATCGCGCGGGACCGCGGCAGTGCCCAGCAGGCGACCAATCGGGTGGGATCAGCGTCCGTCCGGCGTGCGAAGGCCGATCCACTTGTCCTTGACCTGATCGAAATGGATCGTCGGATCGTATTGCGTAACGCTGAGGTTAAGGTTTGCGGCGGAAAGACGCCCGATCGCGGCCATCACCGCATAGGAGGCAACGACACGGTCGCGCTCAGCGGTGACAAGGGCCACTCTCGCATTCAACAGCAGCTGCTGCTGGAAAAGAATATCGAAGGTCGTACGCTGACCGACCTCCGCTTCTTGCCGGATGCTGTCGAGCGCGATTTCGTTGGACTTGACCGAAGCCGTGGACGATTGGACAACGGCGCGCGCGGAATCGAGCTGGCCCCACGAGGAAACCACCGCCGCGCGTACCGAATCACGCTGCACATCGGCCTGCAGCCTGGCCTGACCCAGCGTTTCCTTGGCCTGCCGCGTCCGCGCGTAGACTTCGCCGCCTTGATAGATCGGTATGGTAAGCTGACCGACGATCGAGGCATTGAAGAATCGTTCTCCGGGAATTCCCAGATAATTGTAATTGTTCTGGACGCTGCCGACGAGGTTTACCGTCGGGTAGAGTTCACCTTCGACCAGCTTAACCTGCAAGGCGGCGGCATCGACCGCATCCAACGCCGCCTGAACTTGTGGATGCTCGGCAAGCGCAAGTTGGACCGCAACGCCAAGCGTATGCGGCAGAAGACTCTCGATCGTGCGCGCCGGTTCGAGTCTCGTCGGCTGGACGCCAATTACCTGGCGGTATTCGGCGATGCTGGTCTTCAGATTGGCTTGCGCCGTGAAGTAATCGGAGCGCCCCGTAGCAAGACTTGATTCGGCCTGGGCGACGTCCGTCCGGGTCACCTCGCCGACGGCAAAACGATCAACCGTCTGACGCAGTTGCTGTTGAAGGACGATGATGTTGTTTTTGCGAAGATCGAGGATGGCGATGTCGCGCAGGACGTTCATATAGGCGGTCGCGCCGTCGAGCAGAACATTCTGCTCGGTGTTGCGCAAGGTCTCGCGCGCCCCGAAAATATTCGACTCGGCCTGCCGCACGCCGTTCACTGTGCGGTTGCCGTTGAAAAGATTTTGGGTGACGGTGAGACCGTAAGTGGAACCGGCGGTGTTGGCTCTCAGCGGCGCCAACCTGCCAGTCGCAAAGGTGTTATCGAGGCGATTGTAGCCATACTGCGCGTTGGCGTTGGCCGTCGGCCGCCAGGCTGCGCTCGCGCGGGGCAGATTTTCATCGGTGGCGCGGACCCCGGCGCGCTGCTGGTTCAGGTCCGGGTTGCCGGCATAGGCGCGCACCAAGGCGCCCGACATTGTTTCCGCCCGGCCAGGCGAAGCGCTGGGCGGCAACGCCATGACGATTGTAGCGCCCACAAACCCCGCCAGAACCGGCCGCGCGATGAAATGGCAACGAATTAGGGCGGCACGGCGCATCGAAGGAAACCGCTCCCTTATTGCAGCCCCTCTCCGGCAAAACCCGAATACTCTTGGGGTCGATGAGGCAGGAGTTATCGATGGTGGACCAACTCAAACCGAGCCAGTTTTTGGCCTTCTTGCGTCAGGAAGGCCAACATGGCCGAACATTACGCGCCCGGTCAGCCCGTGTTTCCCGCGGAGTTTGGACCAGCCGGGAACCGTGCCGCCGTCCATCGGACTCGCCGTGGCTCCGCCCACCATTCGGCAGCACGATCACGTTGTTGACGCGGCGCGACAACCGCGCCTCGCCGTGCACGCCCGGGGGCTAGGGCCAGGAAGCGCCGTGCGTTGGACTTCACCGAGGAAACCAGGCCCGAATCATATTGTTCAGCCGAATCCAATTTCGGCGCCCAGGCAAGCGATTTTTCCAAGATGCCCAATGAGGCGGGGGATAACGTCTCGACAGCCCCACCTCACACGGCCCGCGATCGGATGCCGTGGAACCGCCCTTTCCAGAGCTTGGCTACCTGGATTATGCCGGGCCCGGTAGATTCCTCGCCGCTCAACTTTCTCCCACGCCTCATTGGAACTCGGCGTCCATTTCAAAGTTTCAGGTGTTTCGAGATGGAGGGCTGTCATGCCACGTGGAGACAAGTCAAAATACACGGACAAGCAGGAACGGAAGGCCGATCATATTGCCGAGGGTTATGAAAATCGCGGCGTTCCGGAGAAGGAGGCCGAGCGCAGAGCCTGGGCGACCGTCAATAAGGATGACGGCGGCGGCATGAGGTCTGGTTCCGGCAGAGGCACGCATACTGGTCGTCCGGCTGCGCATAGGGGCGGCAAGCTTGGAGGCAAGGCTTCGGCGTCGCGAACGGCGGCGGAGCGCTCTGCTTCTGCGAAGAAAGCGGCCGCGACCCGCAAGCGGAACGCCAGCCGTAGTGCCCACCCCTAGCGAGGTGAGCGGCTTTCCCAAATAAACCAAGCGCCGGGGAGGAAGGACAGGCGATGACTAGGCAGATGACGCAACGCTAGCCGAAGCCGCCATTCCCAAAGCAGAATCAGCCGATGCTTGGCTCCACGAAGAAGATGGAGCCCGTCCCCGATCATGGAGAGGCGTCATACCGGGGATCCGGACGGCTCACCGACAGAAAGGCAGTCATCACGGGCGGCGATAGCGGAATCGGGCGCGCTGTTGCGCTCGCTTTCGCGAGGGAAGGGGCTGATCTCCTCATTTCCTACTTAGATGAAGACGAGGATGCACGGGAGACAAAGCGCCTAGTCGAGGAAGCCGGCCGGAGGGCGATCCTCTTCCCCGGCGATATTCAGAAGGCGGCGCATTGCCGAGGGATCATCGATAGGGCCGTTTCAGAACTCGGCGGTATCGATATCCTCGTCAACAACGCCGCTCATCAGGCAAGGTTCAAGAAGATCGAGGACATTGGCGATGAGGAGTGGGAGTTGACCTTCAAGGTCAATCTCCACGCGATGTTCTACCTGACGAAGGCCGCGGTGCCGCACATGAAGCCAGGCAGCGTCATCATCAACACGGCGTCCATCAATTCCGATGCTCCTAATCCTACGCTGCTGGCCTATGCGACTCAAAGGGCGCGATCCAAAACTTCACCGCGGGTTAGCTCTGCTCCTGGCGGAGAGAGGAATTCGCGCAAATGCGGTGGCTCTGGGTCCGATCTGGACGCCGCTCATTCCATCCACCCTCCCTGAAGACTCGGTCGTAGACTTTGGCAAGCAGGTGCCGATGAAGCGGCCGGGTCAGCCCGCCGAGCTTGCCACAGCCTACGTAATGCTGGCAGATCCGCTGTCGAGCTACATCTCAGGCGCAACCATTGCCGTCACAGGCGGAGAGCCGATCCTGTGACAACGCCGTTCGCCGTCGGCTCTGCGCCTTTCGACCGAACCGCGGCTGATGTATCACTATGGCGTGCGAGTATACCGATTCTCGATCGCAGCACGGATTTTGCCGCGACTATCGCCAGCCTCTTCGTCCGCATTCGCCTCCACGGCCGCGACTTCGTCAGCGAGTTCCATGTCTTTAATGCACTCCCGCAACCACCGAGAATAGTCACCAGAGGCAAGATGATGCCGCCACGTGACCTCATCGACGCCTTCGAGAAGCTGGCAAAAAGTTTCGAGATTCTGCGCGCGAAGGTTCAATTTGTTTTGCGGGCCACGAAAGTAAAAACTCTTGTCTCTGGCGAGTTCACCTACGGCATATTTGCGGATATGGCGAAGGCGCTCGCCTTTTGGTGGGACGATGGCAATTTCGACCGGCGGATCGCCGGACGCGACATGCCAAACCATGGCACGTCCCGGAGCCGGCGGATCGGGCAATTTCTCGGGAAGCATGATGCGAGCCGCGGCGGCGAAACTTCGCATCGTGTCCTTAACTGCCTTGCCGAGCGCCACAAGCCAATCCACCGAGGCGAGGACCGATCGCGCCAAATGATCGGGATGAACGGTAATGAACATCATCTGGCCGAGGTTTGCAGCAAACGGAGCGGCGGCGGTTTCAAGCTCTTCTTGGGGCAGCATATGGTGCGCCTCATTGATAACGATCCAGTGCGGACGACCGGTGCGCTCACGCAGCTGCAAAAGCGCCGCTAACAGGGCAACGAGAAAATTGGGCCGATCCTGAACTGCCACGCCCAGCAAATTAATTGCGACGTTCTGGATGGGACGGTCCAGGAGCTCGACAATTTTCGATACTGACGGGGACCGTTGCGCGTCGCCGACGCTGACAGCGAATTCGATCCCGTCGTAGTCCCCTTCCGGGTCGACGATGCAATACTGCAGGCCGGCCGCGGTGAGGCGCTCCAGAAAGCCCGCGGTGAACGTCGACTTGCCGCTCGCTGACGCGCCGGAGACCAGGATACGGCAGTTGCCTATTGCAGATAGGGCTAGGGCGGCGCCATCACGCTGGCCGAGAATTATTTTGTGACGATCGTGGCAACGCGTCACGCTGGCGAGGTCATCGCGCAAGAGCCCCTCGATCAGTTCCACGACGCCCGCGCCGCACCGGCCCGGCGTCACCCAGTCAGCAGCATCGCGCAAGGCCGGAACGGCATTGGCGACCGCGACGGCGCAGCCACACGCTCTCAGGAGCGCGTGGTCATTTTCCCCGTCCCCAACCGCAACAGAGTTGATCGGCGAGAGCGCGAGGTCGCGAAGCGCAGTCAGAAGTCCGCTTGCCTTGTTTATGCCGGCTGGCAAAACCATGACGGCGCCTTTGTTGAAGACAATCTGCAGTTCCAGGCCGAGGTCGTTGATCGCTTCCAACACGGCGTCTTGCTGGGGCTCCGAGCTCGCGACGATGGCTTTGCCGATCGCGAGCGGCGTTACGCCGCGCGCCCGAAGCGCAGCGATGAAGGCAGCGGGCGGCGGCTCGGCGAGTATCTCCATTTTTTTATCGGCCGGCCGATAGAGCACTGCGCCATTTTCCGCGATCACTCGATCGAAAAGTTCGAGCCGCGAAAACACCTGTTGGAGATCATCGAGTCGCCGGCCGGTGACGAGGATGCTGCGGCGTCGAGATCGCCGCACCCGCTCCAAGGCGGCTATGGTCGCTTCGTTGACGACGCCATTATCGGCCAGAGTCCCATCGTAATCCGCTGCAAAAGCGATAAAAAACATGGAACTTCATCTCATCGCCGTTATCCCGTCGTGACCCGATGCCACAGAGGATGTTGTTTCATGGGATTTTGATCTTGTTAGCTTGCGTCACGCGGATTTCATTTTTGTGACACACGCCGGATGTTACGTGAAGCTACTTCAGTTGCAGTACCTGCGTCCGAATCACATCGATTTCAATAGCGAACAAGGCGGGATCTCAGTGGGGCGGGAAACCGATAAATTTTTTGCGACATGCTCTAAATGCCGATCTATCTCTTCGGCTTTGTGGCGGCCGCCATGACAATCCGCGACGGCTTTGTCATGGCTTCGATACGGAGAAGCTCGTTGAGCCTTACCTCGGTCAATAATCCCTCTTCGAGGACGATTGCCGCAACCGTGCGCCGCTCCTCGAGCGCCCTGCGGGCGATGCGCGAGCACGCCTCATAGCCGAGCACGGGGCCAAGCGCGGTCACGAGACCGATCGAGTTTTCGACGAGTTCGAGGCAGCGCTCGCGATCCGCCTCGATTCCGTTGACGCAACGGCTTGTCAACGTATCGATCGCTGCACTAAGCATCCGCAGGGATTTCAGGATGCAAAAGCCGATCGTCGGCTCGAAGGCATTGAGCTGGAGCTGGCCGCCCTCGGCGCACATCGTCACCGTGAGGTCGTGGCCGATGACGAGATAGGCGACCTGGCTCACGACCTCTGGGATGACCGGGTTGACCTTGCCTGGCATGATCGAGGAGCCCGCCTGAACCGGCGGCAGCCGGATTTCGCCAAAACCGGCCCGGGGGCCGGAGGAGAGCAGCCGCAGATCGTTGCAAATTTTCGAAAGCTTCACGACGATCCGCTTCAGCACGCCCGAGAACAAAACGAAGGCTCCCATGTCGGACGTCGCCTCGATCAAATTGGGAGCGAGCACCATCGGCTCGCCCGAGGCACGCGCGAGCTCCTCGACGGCAAGCGAAGCGTAGCGGGGATCGGCGGTGATGCCTGTGCCGATCGCGGTCGCGCCAAGGTTTACCTCGCGGAACAATGCGGCGGCCTCCCGCAGCCGGTCGATGTCGTCCTTCACCGCGGTGTGAAACGCGTCGAATTCCTGGCCTAGCGTCATCGGCACCGCGTCCTGCAATTGGGTGCGGCCGATCTTGAGCACATCGGCGAATTCGACCGCTTTGGCCTTGAAGGCAAAGGCGAGTTCTTGCAGCGCCCGCACGAGCGGCACCGTGGCGAAGATCACGGCAAGACGCAACGCGGTCGGATAGGCATCGTTGGTCGACTGGGCCATGTTGACGTCGTCGTTCGGGTGAAGAAACTGGTACTCGCCGCGCCGGTGGCCCAAGAATTCCAGCCCGATATTGGCGACGACTTCATTGACGTTCATATTGGTCGAGGTGCCGGCGCCGCCCTGCACGGCATCGACCACGAATTGATCGAGGAAGAGCCCGTCCTTGGCGATGAGATCGCAGGCGCGATCGATCGCGTCGGCCTTTTCCGGGCCCAATTGCCTGAGCCGCCGGTTGGCGCGCGCCGCCGCCTGCTTGACAAGCGCAAGGGCACGGACAAGTTCGGGAAAATGTCCAATCGGAATGCCCGTGATCGGGAAATTTTCGACCGCGCGCAGCGTATGAATGCCCCAATAGGCCTCCGCCGGAACCTCCCGCTCGCCGAGAAGATCGTGCTCGCGCCTTGTCGCGACCCGGGTGAGATCGATCGCGCGGGGCGTGGCGAGCGTCAGGGAGGCAGACCTGTCCCCGGCAAAGGGAGGGCGGAGCGGTTCGATATTTTCTTTTGTCATGAGCGGTAAACCGATTTCAAAAGGGCTCGCGCTTGCGGCCGTTACGCCCAAGCTAGGAGGACCAACGGTCGATCCAAATGCTCGTTGCCAATATGGTGACGGGCGGCGAAAATTGACCCACCTTTGGGTTGAAGACATGGTTGCAAACGAAAAATAAAATTCCCTGAACAACCGGAGGGAGCGCCATGGTGCAAAGTTTTGGTCGATGGACGATGCTCGCCGCGGCGGTCTGCCTTCTCTCGCTGCCCGCATCCGCACAAGACATGATGCGCCACGTCGATCTTTCGAGCCCGATGTTTTCCTCGGCTGGGATGACGCGGGCGGAGGTCGAGGCAAGCCTCAAGGCGGCTCCGTCCGGCGCCGATCTTTCCGGGAAAAGCCTCAATGGGCTCGATCTTTCCGGGCTCGATTTTACCAGCGTCAATTTCCGCGCCGCGAGGATGAACAAGACGAATTTTTCCGGCGCAAGGCTCGACGGCGCGGTGCTCGATCAGGTCTGGGCCATGGCGGCGGATTTTTCGGGCGCGAGCTTGAGGAAAGCCAATCTTTTCGGCAGCCAGATGCAAGAAGCAAAATGCGACGGCGCCGATTTTTCCGGTGCCCGCGTCGCCGCCGATTTGTCTCGCGCCAGTCTGCGCAATGCCAAATTCGTTGGCGCGGACCTTGCCGCCGACATGCGCAACCAGTCGATGGGGCTGATCCGCGCCGTGCTCAAATCCGCCGATCTCGCCGGGGCCGATTTCGAAGGCGCCAATCTCGCCTTGACCGATCTGCAATTCGCGAAATTTTTGGGCGCCAATCTGAAAGGCGCCTCGCTCGTCGAAGCCGAGGCCGGCGGCGCCGATTTTCGCGGCGCGATCCTCGATCACACAAATTTCACTGGGACCGATGTGGCCTCGGCCCGCATCGGCGCGGCGCAGGAAAAGGCCTTTTCTGGTGCCAAGAACCTGGAGCGGGCTTTTAGGGAATGACGCTCCTCGAAAGCCCGCTCGCGGGGAAGGAGGTATGCCCGCAGGAACAATCCGGCACTGCGGAGAGTTTCCATGGGAGGCATGGAATAAAATGAATCTTGAGACTCTGCTGAATTGCGCAACTTTGTTGCATCCTGGCCCTCCGTGCGGTTGCACCATGATAAGGGATTTATGCCTCGGCAAGGTGCGGTAATCCCGTTCTCGCCGCGATGAAAGCACTGTTCCGCGCGTCGAAGCGCCGCTGGTCTCCGGAAAGGAAGTGCAGGATGGATCGTAAGGGCAAGTTAACCTTCTGGTACGTTTTGGCCGCCATCATAGGAATGCTGCTTCTGCAAGACTTCTATCAGACGAGCAAGAAGTACACGACGATTCCCTACAGCCGGTTCGAGAGTTTGCTCGATCAGGATAAGATCGACAAGGTCTGGATCACGCAGAATACGATTCAAGGGACGCTCAAGCACCCAGAGAACGGCGAGCTCAAGCGGTTCGTCACGACACGGGTCGAGCCGCCCGACTTCGCAGCTAAGCTCGACAAACATCACGTCATCTATTTCGGTGAGATCCAGAGCCACTGGTTCGCAGATATTCTTTCCTGGGTCCTTCCGTCGCTGCTGTTCTTCGGTCTGTGGATGCTCGTGATGCGCCGTTTCGGCAGCGGCGGGATGATGTCCATCGGGAAGAGTCGCGCCAAGATCTACGTCGAGAAAGACACCAAGGTGACGTTTGCCGACGTTGCCGGTGTCGAGGAGGCAAAGGAAGAACTCAAGGAGATCATCGAGTTTCTGCGCGATCCGGCGAGCTATGGACGACTGGGCGCGCGCATTCCGAAAGGCGTCCTTCTGGTCGGTCCGCCGGGCACCGGCAAGACACTGCTGGCGCGCGCAGTGGCCGGCGAGGCCGGTGTCAAGTTCTTTTCCATTTCCGGTTCGGAATTCGTCGAGATGTTCGTTGGTCTCGGGGCCGCGCGGGTGCGCGATCTTTTCGAGCAGGCGCGCAAGGAAGCGCCCGTGATCATCTTCATCGATGAGCTTGACGCCCTGGGCGGCGCCCGCGGCGCTCATCCTTTCGGCGGACACGACGAGAAGGAGCAAACGCTCAATCAGCTGCTGGTCGAACTCGACGGTTTCGACTCCACGACGGGGGTTATCCTGCTCGCCGCCACCAATCGCCCGGAGATTCTCGACCCAGCGCTCTTGCGCGCCGGCCGCTTCGATCGCCAGGTTCTCGTTGACCGGCCCGACAAGAGGGGGCGCATCGACATCCTCAAGGTGCACCTCAAGAAGGCGCTACTCGCGCCGGATGTCGATCCGGAACAGGTCGCCGCGCTCACGCCGGGCTTTACCGGCGCCGACCTTGCCAATCTCGTGAACGAGGCCTCGCTTCTGGCAACGCGACGACGCGCGGAGCGTGTTCATCTCGACGACTTCACGCTGGCGATCGAACGGATCGTTGCCGGCCTCGAGAAGAAGCATCGGATTCTCATTCCGAAGGAACGCCGCGCCGTCGCTTATCACGAGTTGGGCCATGCCATCGTGGCCATGGCGCTTACCGGGCAAGACCCGGTGCACAAGGTCTCAATCATACCGCGTGGAATCGGCGCGCTCGGCTACACGATCCAGCGCCCGACCGAGGATCGTTTCTTGATGACCCGGGACGAGCTGGAAAATCGCATGGCCGTTTTGCTCGGCGGCCGGGCCGCAGAGCTGGTCTTTTTCCATCATCTCTCTACGGGAGCGGCAGACGATCTGGTGAAGGCCACCGATATCGCGCGCAGCATGGTTTTGCGCTACGGAATGAACGAGCAGCTTGGCCACGTCGCCTACGAGCGCGAGCGCCAACCGATGCTTGGCGTGCAGCCGCAACATTGGCATGAGCAGGCCTTCAGCGACGAGACGGAGCGGCTCATCGATCATGCCGTTCGCGATTTGGTGGCGCATGCACTTGACCGGGCGGCCGAAATCCTAAATGCGCACCGGCAGATCCACGACGAGACGGCACAGCTGCTGCTGCAAAAAGAGACCCTCGATCAACATGATCTCGTTGCGCTGCGCGCCCAGATCGTCCCCGAGCAAACGCGCGATAATACCCCGGATGCGCCGGCCGTAGCGGCCACATGGTGAATCTCGGAGCAGCTGCACGCGCTGGTGCGCGCACATCTCACTTTGCGGCGCTCGCCGCAAAAACACGGCGGCGGCGCAGGTCTTAGCCGCCCACGCCAACTGCCATGCAGGTTTCAGGCTGGCTTGCCACGTGCGCGTTCGAAAGATAGCGCTGCGCAATCATGCCTTGCCTGCGCAGGAGTGATGGCGTGTCAGCCGGCGCGGCAGGTGTCGTGGATGACATAGCCGCCCGTGGACGTGGCATTCTTGAACGTCAGCGCGCCGGAGGCACGATCCAGGGAATAGTAGCCGCCGTGCATAGTGTCATGCCAGGTGATTTGGCTCTTGGTGATCTTGGCCGGAAACGAGTCGACCGTGTTCTGGCCGTAATCGACTTTCACGTCCCAGGTCGTTCCGCTTTTCGGATTGGTGCATTGGAATTTCGAGAACTGATTGTCCCGGGATTGGCGAGCAGGCTGAGCAACCCCCGCGCCAATCGAGGCGGCCAGCGTCGCGACGGCAAGCGCCACCGTCGGCGCGAAACCACCATAGGATTTTGAAAGAGAAGTCATTCCGCTTTCTCCCCTAGATTATTGCCCATTAGCGTTCCGAAAAATGGGGCGCGGCCGTTGCAAATGATACTGGGACGAATACGGGGAACGCCGTCTCGGTTGGCGCCCCGGGGCCGTATGGGCAGCCAGCCCGTCGCTGTCGCCAAAATAGGTTGGGCAAAGCCTCAGCCGCGGGCGCTGTTAGCTTTCAAGCAGGACCGCGGCATCTTATTTGCCGCCGGCAGTGCCGGCATTGCGGGAGGCCGCGATAGGAGAAGGCAGCAATCCGCAATTGAGCCGATGCCGCAATAGCAGGATTTCGGCTTCCAGCCGCCGCCGCGATTTGAAGGAGTCGCACAGCATACAGTGCACGAGGTCGGTTGCGTTCTTTGCGCTGAGTTTGCGCATGATGTTTTCACGGTGAAACTCGACGGTGCGCGGGCCGATGCCAAGCGCGCGCGCAGCTTCCTTGCTGGAGGCTCCCCTCACGATTTGAGCCAGCGTCGCGCGTTCCCGCGGCGTCAACAACTCATGACCGGGAAAAGCCTCCAACATGACATCCAGCGCGCCGCTCAGTTTCTCGATTTCCCACTTGGCTTGCGTCAGGCTGGGAGCTTCCAGCAACTCCCAACTGCCGTTTCGCCTCGTTATGGTACATTGGTGCGCTCGCGCCACATCGAGCATGTCCATGGCCCTGCTCGCCTGGAGCGAGTAGGTGCAAAGAGCGATCATTTTCTGGCCGGCGAGAGATCGATCGAGTTCATGTTCGTACTCGCAGAACTCCTTCCAATGTTTCGATTCGAACCAGAACGCGTTGCCGCTAATCCTCATCCCCTCGTAGCCTCTGGCCAATGCGCCGTTGAGCTTCTCGCTCCAGCCGCCGGTGATCGTATTCGAATCGAACTGACCGCCTTTGATATACCACTCGGTGCCCTGGAGTATCTCAATGCGCCCGTGCGCCAGATGCCGGTCAAAATCCGTTATTTCGTTGCGCAGCAACTTCTTTGCGTTTTCCTGCGTGATCGGGTCGGAGACCGCCCACACGCAAAATTCGTTGCTTGCCAATCCGGCCGCGAAATAGGCGGCCGCTGTGTCAAGCAGGTCGGCTTCGGTCTCGAAGAAAACACAGAGATGCGCCCCCCACGGCATGTCGCCCATGACGCCAATGCCGGTTTTGCGTAACGCCAGATCGGGGGAATGCCGCTCGACAAATTCGGCTTCGGCTCGTCGCCGAGACGGGACCTTGCGACCGCGGCTCTGGATTGCGTTGTCGTTGGTCGCGCGCTCGCGCCGGCGCGCCAGCTCGCCCGCCTTCTCTCTGAAGATCGTGGAATCCGATGACACCGTGCGTTCGAACCTCCGCATGGCAAAATCAAAATCCGCTGCCTTACCGCTTGGCGACGCCCCAATGCCGCTCTTTATCCGAGGCTGCCGCCGACGGCAGCCGGACCATAACGCGCGGCGGGACAAGCCGCAACCGCTGTGGGCGAGAAAGGAGCGCCGAGACGTTTCGCCAGAGTGGCACGCGTTGGGCGAGTGGCGCAGCTTGCGGCGGAACGAGAGTGTACTTTACGCCGACGTTTTTTGGCCTATCTACCGGCTTGTGGAAGAGCTTTGCGGTTCGCGACCGCAATCTCTTTGGCCTTCCAGCAGAGTGTATCAGGCGCTGCGAGCCAATATTGTGGGGGCCGCGTTGGGACATTGAAGGCCCGCCTGCGAGCGCCATGAATCGGAGATCAGACCTCTTCCGAGATCACGCTCGACGTGCTGCGCCGTAATGTGTAGCGGGTGGCCGGCAAAGGAGAGTGCGTTGCCAAGCGTCTTGATCACCGGCGGAAATCGTGGGCTCGGATTCGAGTTCGCCAAACAATATGCGGCCGGTGGCTGGCAGGTTTATGCCGCGTGCCGCGATCCGAGCAACGCTTCGGACCTGCGAGGGTTAGCCGATACGAGTAAAGGGCTAGTGGAAGTCCTGGCCCTCGACGTGACGGATCTCGCCAGCGCCCGGTCGGCGGCCGCCAAGCTCGAAGGGCGCGCGGTGGATCTCCTGCTCAACAGCGCCGGGATCGGCGGGCCGCCGCGGCAGACGGTTGGGGCCATCGATTACGGCGCGTGGGCGAAGGTGCTTGATGTCAACACGATGGGGCCGATGCGCGTGACGGAAGCGTTCGCCGCCAACGTGGCGCGCAGCAACCGCAAGCTTATTGTTACCATTACCAGCGGCATGGGTTCACTCGCCGGCAATACCTCCGGCGGTTCGATCGCCTACCGCAGCTCGAAAGCCGCGGTGAACATGGTGATGCGCAGCCTCGCTGTCGATCTCGCCCCGCGCGGCGTCAGCTGCGTGCTCGTCAATCCGGGCTGGGTTCGCACCTATATGGGCGGCGCCAACGCAACCCTTGCCACCGCCGAGAGCGTGGCCGCGCTGAGGCGGCTGATCGAGACCTTGGGGCCGGCGCAGTCCGGCAAATTCTTCCGCTACGACGGCCGCGAATGCGCGTGGTAGCCGCCGTCAACTCAGGAGCACGCGGCAAAAACAGGTTGCCTCGCAACGCCTCGCGCCAGCCCGCGCAACAACAGTGCTCCTGAAGACGCTCGAACCTGCGTCGGCCAGGGCGGAGCCGCGGGGGATCTTAGTTGAATCAACGCCGTGCGGCTTGTCCAGCCAAAACCAACCGGACAGCAGTGGGCTTGACCCGGCCATGACGAAAGCCGCCCTTGGGTCGTCCTTTCCTGGATTTGGTATTATTTACGCCAGCTCCACCACCAGCCCGTCTTGCAAGGTCACCCGCCGGTCCATCCGGCTCGCCAGTTCCATGTTGTGGGTCGCGATCAAGGCCGCGAGGCCGGTTGCCCGGACGATCGCGTCGAGCGCCGCGAAAACATGGGCGGCGGTTTTCGGATCGAGATTGCCGGTCGGCTCGTCGGCGAGCAATAGGCCTGGGCCGTTGGCGACCGCGCGGGCAATCGCGACCCGCTGCTGCTCGCCGCCGGAAAGCTCCGCGGGCCGGTGATCGCCGCGACCGGACAACCCCAGATAATGCAGCAATTGGCGGGCACGGTCCTTCGCCTCGCGCCGCGAAAACCCGGCGATCATCTGCGGCAGCATGATATTTTCGAGCGCCGAAAATTCCGGCAGCAGATGATGGAACTGATAGACGAAGCCGATCTCGCCGCGCCTGAGCGCGGTGCGCTGACCGTCGGCCATCCGGACGGTGGCTTCGCCCGCGATAAAAACTTCGCCGGCGTCAGGCGGCTCGAGAAGGCCCGCGATATGGAGGAGGGTCGATTTGCCGGCGCCGGACGGGGCGACCAGCGCGACCGATTGCCCGGCCCACAGGCACAAATCGGCGCCGCGCAAGATTTCGAGCGGAGACCCCGCCTGATCGTAGCGGCGTTCGATCTTTTCGAGACAAAGCGCCGGAGGCGACATGGCTATTCGTAACGCAAGGCTTCGACCGGATCGAGTCTTGCCGCGCGCCAGGACGGATAGATCGTCGCCAGCAGCGACAAAACGAGGGTCATAAAAGCAACGGTCAGGACATCGCCAGGATCGACCACGGAGGGCACTTTCGAGAGGAAGTAAATCTCAGCCGGAAACAGATTGGCGCTGAGAAGCCGGTTCAAGAGTTGGCGAACTTCCTCGACATGGCTCGCGAGAATAAGGCCGAGAAGGCAGCCGGCGAGCGTTCCGGCGACCCCGATCGAGGCGCCGGTGATGAGAAAGATCCGCATGACGCCGCCTTGCGTCGCGCCCATAGTGCGCAGGATCGCGATGTCGCGGCCCTTGTCCTTGACGAGCATGATCAGCCCCGACACGATGTTGAGCGCGGCGACTAGCACGATCAGTGTGAGAATAATGAACATGACATTGCGCTCGACATTGAGCGCGTCGAAGAACGTCTTGTTGCGCTCGCGCCAGTCGGTCATGATCATCGGCCGCATCACCGCCTGGCCGATCTTGTCCTTGATCGCGTCGAGCTCCTCGGGGTTTGCCACGAAAATCTCGACGACGCTCGCCTCGTTGTCTTTGTTGAAGAAGCCCTGCGCCTCGGGCAAGGCCATATAGACGAAGAGATTGTCGAACTCCGCCATGCCGATTTCAAAGATCGCGGTGACCGGATAGACCTTGCTGCGCGGGGTGACGCCGAACGGCGTCTCCGCGCCGTGCGCGATCAGGATTTTCAGTTTGTCGCCGATCCGGAGCCCGAGATTTTCGGCGAGCCTTTGGCCGATCGCGACGCCGCCCGCCGTATCGAAGCCGTCGAGCGTGCCCTGCTTGACATTGCGGGCGATGCCTGGGAGGCGCTTAAGGTCGGCCTCCCTTATTCCCCGCACGAGGGCAAACGCCATGCTGGTGGTGGACGCCGCCGCCGGGCTC
Source organism: Methylocella sp. (assembly GCA_050728755.1). GTDB lineage: Bacteria > Pseudomonadota > Alphaproteobacteria > Rhizobiales > Beijerinckiaceae > Methylocapsa. The sequence goes on along the minus strand of JBOHJU010000021.1, from coordinate 264 downwards.
TCGATCAACGGGATCGCCAATTTGACGCCGGGCACCGCGGCGACTCGCCTAACCACTTCATCGTAATCGGTGAACGGCGTGCCGGCGGCCTGCAGGAAAATATGACCGTTGATGCCGACGATCTTGTCGAGCAATTCCTTGTGAAAGCCATTCATCACCGACATGACGACGATCAGCGTCGCGACGCCCAGCGCAATTCCGAGAAAGGAGAAAAAGGCGATGACCGAAACAAAGCTCGCCTTGCGCCGCGCGCGCAGATAGCGG
>JBOHJU010000020.1:0-17730 GCA_050728755.1 Methylocella sp. | reverse complement strand
GGTCAAGATCAAAACCAGCCTCAACGTCCGCAAGCCAACAACCGATATCGCAACCGAGTGGCCGTTCAGCGTGAGCCGCAATCCAATTTATGCCGGCATCGTCCTGCTCAACTTCGGCGTCGCATGCTTTTTCAATTCCTTGTGGATTCTCCTCCTCTCCGCCGGGCTTGCGGCGGTACTGCAAAAAGGCGCGATCGAACCGGAGGAAGCCTATCTCGAACAAAAATTCGGCGAGAAATATTTGCGCTACAAGGCCAAGGTCCGGCGCTGGATCTAGCCCACTTTCATCACCACAAGCTGGATTTTAATGCCACGCGAAATTAGCCGTCGTCTATTTCTCGGGCATACGCTGGCCAGCGTTTTGACGCTGTCCGCGCGGGCGGAGCCGCCCTCGCCGCAGGACGGTTTCCGTGTCCTTGAAGCGCGGGATGGTAATTTGCGCCTTCAGCCCGAGCCTGCCTCTCCGACCGCCGTCTGGAGCTATAACGGGGAGGTGCCCGGGCCGTTCCTGCGCTTCCAAAAAGGCGAGGAGGTCAAAGTAAGGCTTGTCAACAAGCTCGGCCAGCCAACAAGCCTCAACTGGCACGGCGTGCGGATCGTCAATGCGATGGACGGCGTGGCCGGCCTGACGCAAGAGCCTGTCCCTCCAGGCGGCTCTTTCGACTATCGCTTTACTCCTCCCGACAGCGGTCTTTATTGGTATCATCCGCACGCCTTGCCGTTCATCGGCGAGCAGCTCGATCGCGGGCTTTACGGCGTCTTGATCGTCGACGAGCCGGATCCGCCCGCGGCCGACCGCGACTTGCTTGTCGTTCTCGCCGATTGGAAGCTCGACGGCAAAGGCCAGCTCGCTGGTTTCAACGCCGCCACCGACGCTGCGGGAGCGGGCCGCATCGGGCCGCTCGTCACCCTCAACTCGCGCGCGGTTCCGGTCGAGGAAACCCTGCCGCCTTCATCGCGCGTGCGGCTGCGCTTCCTGAGCGCCGCCGATACGCGGCTGATGCTGATCGCATTCAACGGGGTCAGACCCCTTATCCTCGCGGTCGATGGTCAGCCATGCGAAGCCTTCGAGCCTGTCCGGCAGATGATTCCGCTTGGGCCCGGCGCGCGGTTCGACGTCATGCTCGATCTTCCCGGCGATGCTGGAGCGGATGCGAACGTGACGCTGCTTGGCGACAAAGAGCCAGACTGCGTTCTTCTCGCCTTCAAGACCGCGGGAGAAAAGCGCTCTCCCTTGCCGCCGGTCGCCTCGCTGCCGCAAAATCCGCTACTGCCCAGCGAGATCAAGCTACAAGCATCGCGCAAGGTCGATATTGTGATCGAAGCCATCGCCAGCACGGGGACCGGGCCGGTCCCGGCGGCGGCGCAAGATCGCGCCCTATATTGGAAGCTAAATGGCAAGGCATTCACCGGATTTGGATCGGCGCCGTTGTTTTCGGTCAAGCGTGGGAGCCCGGTGACGCTCGGTTTTGTGAACCATACGGCCTTCGTTCAGCAGATGCATGTGCATGGCCACGCAATGCGGCTTCTGCACGATCTCGACGATGGCTGGGAGCCCTATTGGCGCGATGCCGTTCTTGTTCCCGAAGGCAAGACCAAGCATGTCGCCTTTGTCGCCGACAATCCGGGCAAATGGGTGATCGAATGTCTGATGGCGGGGCGCCAGGCGACCGGCATGGTGACGTGGTTCGAAGTCAGTTAAGCAAAACCAACTCAGTTGTGGGCGGGCCGCACGCGCTTGACGAAAAGACTGACGATCATGGCATGGGCTATGTGTTCCGCCATGCACCGGTAGCCAAGGTCGTTGAGATGGAAATTATCGCCCGCCAACAACCGCAAATTGGCCCTGTTCTGGGCGATGAACAGCATCGCATCATAGCGGCGGACGTAAAGTATATTCTCCTCGGCGGCGATTTTCCGCAGGCTGTCGCGTATCGCGACATAGTTCGCGTCGCGGGCAAGGCGCACGGTATATTGCACCCCGACGAGCACCACGTCGATCCGGTTCTCCTTCAGCCAGCGGATCGTCGAACGCACGGTGTCCTCGAAATCTTGCGGCGGGATCCGGGCGAGCGCGTCATTGGTGCCGAGCTGCCAAAGAACGAGATCCGGATTCCTGAGCGTGACCTCGCTTCGGATTCGCTCGGCCGTGTCTCCCGCCGTTTCTCCGGACACGCCGCGATTGAGGATCACTATGTCGACACCCTTGAGGGCATGTTCGAGGATCGATTCGAGCTGCGCGGGATAGCTCATGTCGTTAGACGAGGCCCCATACCCGAGCGTCGAGGATGAGCCGATCGCGAGAATGCGCACTTTATCGCCCTTTTGCAGGGCTTGGGTCACGTTGGGTAGCGTGGCCGGGGCGGCGATATCCGTCGCCGGCACGTCGCAGGGCGGACTCAGCGGCGGCACGACGGGAGGCACGGCGGCGTCTTCCGCGCGGGGAGCCGGCAAGACCGGCATTAAGAGGCAGCCCAGCGCTAGGGCGAAAGCGGCATGCTTGCCAAGTCCGCCCATAATCTTTCGCGCCATTCCGCCGCCCATGCGATGAAACCCAGAAAAAGAACACCCAAGATAACGGCGAATGCGCCGGATGCAAGATATCCGCCATAGACGAGGCGGACGGTTTGCCCGCTCAGGCTGAGAAGAGACAAGGCGCACAAGACGCTGAGCGAATTGCGCCCGAGAAGGCGTAAATAGCCTGCAGAAAACGCTTCTCGCCTTTGATGCGGATGCCGACGGACCTTGCCGCGTGACGGCGGCGCGGCGGTAGCGGCGCAGGGCAGAGCAGGGATCGATGCCGCGGCCGGCGAGCCAGCTTCAAACCCAAGGAGCAAAGTCATGCGACGATTCTTGGCAGATTTGCTGGACTCCATTGGAACAAAAGCCAGGCTTGTCCTAGTTAATCGAATGAGTGGATCTTGGCAGAGCTGAGGTGTCTTTCCAATGCTTGAGGCTGCAGCTCACTGGCTTTCCGATTTGCCCACCACTCTAGCCGTCATCGTCTCGCTCCTCGTCGGTGCGGGACTTTCGGCGCTTGGCCTTTGCGTGGTCCACCCGATCTTGCCGCACGGCGTGCGCGCTGTTCACAATGACGTATCGGGCTTCATGTTCGCAACAGTCGGCACCACTTACGCCGTCTTGCTCGCGTTCGTGGCCGTGGCCGTCTGGCAAAATTTCGCTCAAATCGAAAGTCAAGTGCAAACGGAAGCCAATCTGGTTGGTAATCTATATCGCGACACTGTGGCGTTTCCAGAACCCGCGGCTTCAAGATTGCGGCACTTTCTCTTTGTCTACGCGGAAATCGTCGTGCAGGACGAGTGGCCGGCCTTGGCCGCCGGACGTGCGGACGAAGCCCCGGGTTGGCAATTAATGGACAAGTTTCACACCGAGCTTCTGCAATTTGAAGCAAATGACGAAAGTGTCGGCGTTATACGCGCCGACGCCATCAAAACTTTGAACGAGCTTTACAACGCGCGCCGCGGCCGCTTCCAGGCCGCGACCTCGGAATTGCCGCCGATCTTGTGGTGGAATCTCATTGCCGGGGCTGTGATATTAGTGATGTTTACCTATCTTTTCGGCACGCCACGCTTATGGATGCATCTAGCTACGGTGTCGCTGCTTGGAGCTTTGATTGGACTGATTATGGCGCTCGTTGTTTTGCTCAATAATCCGTTCCGAGGACAAAATCATGTGTCCATTGCGCCATTCCATAGACTCGTAAAGTCCGTCGAGGCGATGGCATATCCTCACGATTAGCGTAACGTGGATTAAGCCATGACCCAAATGAAACCGACAGCAACGCCAGCTTGGCAGGCGCTAAAGGCCCACTGCGATAAGATCAAGTCGCTGCATCTGCGGGAGATGTTCGCGAAGGACCCTGGCCGCGGCGAACGGTTCGTGGCGGAAGGGGCTGGCCTTTACCTCGACTACTCAAAGAACCGCATCACCGGGGAAACGCTGCGGCTGTTGCTGCGGCTTGCGGAAGAGCGCGGCGTCGCGGCCTGGCGCGACGCGATGTTTCGCGGCGAAAAGATCAATATCACCGAAGGGCGTGCCGCGTTTCATGTGGCACTGCGGGCGCCCAGGGGATCGGTTATGCGGATCGACGGCCATGATGTCGTGCCCGAAGTTCACGCGGCCCTCGACCATATGGGCGAATTCGCAGAGCGGCTGCGCGATCGGAGGTGGCGGGGGCATACCGGCAAGCCTATCAAGAACGTCGTCAATATCGGCATCGGCGGATCTTATCTCGGCCCGGAAATGGCGTATCAGGCGTTACGCTCCTTCAGCGACCGGTCGTTGATTTTCCGCTTCGTCGCGAATGTGGACGGCGCCGCTTTCGATGAGGCGACCCGCGACCTCGACGCGAGCGAGACGTTGTTCATCGTGGCGTCCAAGACGTTCACGACACTGGAGACGATGCGCAATGCCGGCGCAGCGCGGAATTGGATCGTGCAGGCGCTCGGCAGCGACGCCGCGGTGGCCAACCATTTCGTCGCCGTCTCGACCAATGCCCGGGAGGTAAAGGAGTTCGGGATCGACACAGCCCAAATGTTTGGCTTCTGGGACTGGGTCGGGGGCCGCTATTCGATGGATTCCGCGATCGGGCTATCGACCATTCTCGCCATCGGCCCAATAAACTTCGGCGGCATGCTCTCGGGCTTTCACGTGATGGATGAGCATTTTCGCACCGCGCCGCTTGGCATGAACCTGCCGGTCCTGCTCGGATTGCTTACCGTTTGGTATAACAATTTTTTTGAGGCGCAATCGGTGGGAATCATGCCTTATTCGGCAGCCCTCGCACGCTTTCCAGCCTATTTGCAGCAACTGCAAATGGAGAGCAACGGCAAACACGTGGATCTCGAAGGCCGGACCGTGGACTATCAAACCGGCCCGGTGATCTGGGGCGAGCCTGGGACCGATGGTCAGCATTCATTCTACCAGCTGATCCATCAGGGCACCAAACTCGTTCCCTGCGATCTCATCGGCTTTTGCCGGCCGCTCGGCCGATATCTTGAGCATCACGATCTCCTGATGGCCAATCTCTTCGCGCAGGCCGAGGGGTTGGCATTCGGCAGGACGGCCGAGGAACTTGCAGCCGAGGGAGCTTCCGCTTTCCAGTCACCGTTCCGGGTGACGGAGGGAAACCGGCCGACCAATGTCATTTTGGCGGATGCGCTCACCCCGCAAAGCCTCGGCAGCCTCGTGGCGCTTTATGAGCACAGCGTCTTTACCCAAGGCGCGGTGTGGGCGATTGACAGTTTTGACCAGTGGGGCGTGGAACTCGGCAAGGTATTGACGGCGCGCATCATCGAGGAGTTGCGATCAGGCGGCGTGCCGAGTCCCGCCCACGACAGCTCAACAAATGCACTCATCCGGCGCTATTGCCACAGGCGCGGCTGATGCTCCTGCAATACGGCCGGGTGCAGTCATAAGTGCGGCTTCATATGAGAATGCGAAGCGAGAACGTCAGGCCGCGTGGCTCTAGAGCGAGCCCCGATCAAATGGAATCATTTGAGGGTTGGAGCATGTCCTGGCCGAAAGGATGCGGAGAAACCGATAGCCCCAAATTGATCGAAGCTTGCTATCTGCGCGGCGTGGCCAGCGGTTTCACGGCGGGATAGTTTCCAAATTTCAACCCCTCATTTGAGAGAATGCTTTTTGGCGTTCTCGAACACGCAAGCTATGATGTTCTGCGCCTCTTGCTGGATCTGCCGCAAGTGACCTTCGCCGCGGAAACTCTCGGCATAGATCTTGTAGACATCTTCGGTGCCGGACGGCCGCGCGGCAAACCATCCATTCTCGGCAATCAACTTAATTCCCCCGAACGGACGACCGTTCCCCGGAGCATCTGTAAGCTTTGCCTGGATTGGCTCGCCGGCAAGATCCATCGTGCCGATCCGATTGGGCGAGAGGGTCGACAGCAGTGCTTTCTGCTCGGGTGACGCGGGCGCGTCGATCCTGTCGTAGAAGGACGCGCCCAACTCGGCCGTGAGGCGATCGTATGCTTCGCTTGGGTCACGTTTGGTGCGCGCGGTGATTTCGGCGGCAAGCAAACCGAGAATTATCCCGTCCTTATCTGTCGTCCAAACCGATCCATCTCGCCTGAGGAATGTCGCTCCGGCGCTCTCCTCGCCGGCGAAGCCGAACGAGCCGCCGATTAGGCCATCGACGAACCATTTGAATCCCACGGGCACTTCGACAAGCTTGCGGCCGAGCTTTGCGGCGACGCGGTCGATGATGCCGCTGCTGACGACGGTCTTGCCGACGGCGCAGCTGCTGCTCCAGCCGGGACGATTCTCATAAAGATACGCAATCGCGGCCGCCAGGTAGTGATTGGGATTCATCAGGCCGTTCGACCCTGCTACGACTCCGTGCCGGTCGGCATCGGTGTCATTGGCGAAGGCCACGTCGAATTTGTCGCGCAAGCCGATCAGCCGCGCCATGGCATAGGACGACGAGCAATCCATCCGGACTCTTCCATCCCAGTCGGCCGGCATGAACCGAAACGTCGGGTCGATCGCGTCGTTGACGATCGTTGCCGCGATGCCGTAACGCTCGATGATCGGCTGCCAAAAGTGGACGCTCGCGCCGCCCAGCGGATCGATCCCGATCTTCACCCCAGACGAGCGGATCGCCTCCATGTCAACAACGTTCGCGAGGTCGGCGACATACGGGCCAATATAATCGTGGCGGTGGACGCTGGGCGATTTGCGCGCGCGGCCGTATGAGATGCGTCGCAAGCCCTTGAGGTCGTGTTCGAGAAGTGCGTTTGCGGTGCGCTCGATCCACGTTGTCACGTTGGTGTCGGCCGGTCCACCGTTCGGCGGGTTGTACTTGAAGCCGCCGTCCTCGGGTGGATTATGCGAAGGGGTGATGATTATCCCGTCGGCGAGACCGCTCTGGCGATTCTTGTTGTAGGTCAGGATCGCGTGCGAAACGGCGGGCGTCGGCGTGTATCCGTCGCGCTCGTCGATCATCGTATTGACGTCATTGGCGGCAAATACTTCGAGCGCGCTTGCCAAGGCGGGTTCGGACAGCGCGTGTGTGTCGATTCCGACAAACATCGGTCCGGTGATGCGGCTTCGGCTCCGGTGATGACAGATCGCTTGGCTGATCGCCAGGATATGCGCTTCATTGAAGGCGTTGTCGAAAGCGGATCCACGATGACCCGACGTGCCGAAGGCAACGCGCTGCGACGGGACTGCCGGGTCGGGTTTGCCGGTGAAATAGGCTGTCGCCAGCCGCGGCACATTGACCAGCATCGATGGCTCGATTGTTTTGCCTGCGAGCGGGCTTACCTGGTGGGCCACCTCTTTCTCCCATCGAAGGCGGGCTTGTTCATCGAAGCATGATCTTTAAGCGACGGATCGCGCCGCCTTCGGGACGGTCCATCTCAATCGCCGGCGGTCGCTGGCCCGGTTTCGTTGGGGCGCCGCCGGACAAACCCGGCCGCTTCAGCGGGACATGATCTTGCCGTCGTTCTCGGCGTGGCGTGAGCGATTGAGCACAACACCGAGAATCTTGGCCGGTCTGAGGCAGTCGAGCGCCCGTCGAACGTCGTTGACCCGGGTCTTCCCTTCTTCGACCACAAGCAGGGCGCAATCCACGAACGGAGAAACCGCCATGGCGTCGTCAATTGCCAGCACCGGCGGCAAAGCGAACAATACGATCTTGGGCTCATAGAGGAGCTTGAGCTCCTCCAAGAGCCTTGTCATCTTCGGGTAGGAGAGCAGTTCCGAAGAGTTGGTGACGGGCGAACCAGCCGGAAGCACGACGAGGCGGTCGATGCCAGGCTTCACCACTATCTCCGCGACCGGCACGTCGCGGAGCAAATGGTCCACGATCCCCTGCCGCTGCTTGAACCCCAGGACTTGGCGAAACGACGGATTGGCGAGGTCGAGTTCCACCAACAACACAGTGTCACCGAAATCTCGCGCAATGCTGATCGCAAGATTGATTGCGGTGAGGGCGCTGCCCGATGCCCTCGACGGGCTGGTAATAGCAACTGTAGTCCAGCCGTTCTCCCGCAGGCGTTTGATGATCTGGGCGCGGAGACGGTCGAATGCGGAAGCGATTTCGCTTGGGGCCCCGGCGCCAATCACGAGGCCGCGTGCCAGCCGGCGCCGTGCTGGCTTGAACGACTCGGTTTGCCAATTCCGCACCCGAATTTCCGTCGGCGCGGCCGGTCCATTGGGCTCCGCATTTAAGGGCTCCGCACTTAAGGGCTCCGCATCCGGCGCGCCGGCGGCGGAATGCGGAGTTGGCGGCAACGCGGCCGAACCGCCGGCGTCCGCCCTCCAAAGATACGCCTCGCCCCGTGTCGCCAATTCACGTTCTGAGAGACGTCGCCTCTGAAACCATATGCTTTACTCCGTCCGACGACTAATGCTTCGTTGTTGCGGGCGACGGCAGGCATAGCGCCAAAGACACGTAAAGAGCAGTGCACCGCAGTCGTCCGGGGTGGGTCAATTCCAACCTTAACGATCAACAGCCAACTTGATACTCGCATCCATTCGCCTCATGCCACGAAAGCACTTAAATCCTTGCTAAAGTCCCGGAACGGAAACGGCACGCCCCGTCCTTTGGCTCATTCCCCCGCTAACCGCTGTTCAAGCTTTTCCTTCGCCTCGAGATCTTCCCCGGTCGCTTGGTCGACGAGGCGCATCGAAAGGCGCACCTTGCCGCGATCATCAAAACCCAAGAGCTTGACTTTGACCCTGTCGCCTTCCTTGACGACATCGGTGGTCTTGGCGACTCTTCCCTTGGCGAGCTGCGAAATATGGACGAGACCATCTTTTGCGCCGAAGAAATTCACGAAGGCGCCGAAGTCAACCACTTTCACGACCGTGCCGTCGTAGACTTGGCCAACCTCTGGTTCGCTCGCGATGGACTTGATCCAATTGATCGCGGCGCGGATCGAATTGGCGTCGGAGGAAGCAACCTTCACCGTGCCATCGTCCTCGATATTGATTTTGGCGCCGGTTTTTTCGACGATCTCGCGAATAACCTTGCCGCCGGTCCCGATCACTTCGCGGATCTTGTCGGTTGGAATTTTCAGGGTCTCGATGCGGGGCGCGAATTCGCCGAGTTCGGCGCGCGCACCAGTGAGCGCCTTGGCCATTTCGCCCAAGATATGCAGCCGGCCAGCCTTGGCCTGTTCCAACGCCACCCGCATGATTTCTTCGTTGATACCGGTGGTCTTGATGTCCATTTGCAGCGACGTGATACCTTCCCCGGTACCCGCCACCTTGAAATCCATATCGCCAAGATGATCCTCGTCGCCGAGAATGTCGGAGAGGACCGCGTAGCGCTCGCCTTCAAGAATTAGGCCCATGGCGATGCCCGCTGTCGGCCGCTTGATGGGAATGCCAGCGTCCATCAAGGCAAGCGACGAGCCGCAGACCGTCGCCATCGAAGATGAGCCGTTCGACTCGGTGATCTCCGACACGATCCGGATCGTATAGGGAAATTCCGCCGCCGTAGGAAGCATCGGATGGATGGCGCGCCAGGCAAGCTTGCCATGCCCCATTTCGCGCCGCCCCGGCGAACCCATGCGGCCGGTCTCGCCGACCGAATAGGGGGGGAAATTGTAATGCAGAAGGAAGCGCTCCTTATAGGTGCCCTCCAAACTATCGACGTATTGCTCGTCCTCCCCGGTGCCAAGCGTTGCGACGACCAGCGCCTGCGTCTCGCCACGGGTGAACAGCGCCGAACCATGCGTGCGCGGCAAGACCCCGGCTTCCACAACAATCGGACGGACCGTCTTGACGCCGCGCCCGTCAATTCTGATGCCGGTGTCGAGAATGTTCCAGCGGACAACCTTGGCCTGTAGATCGTGAAAGACTTCAGCAACCTGCACCTTGGAAAACCTTTGCTCGTCATCGTCCGGCAAAAGTGCCGCGAAAACTTTCTCTTTCACCGCATCGACCGCGTTATAGCGGTCCTGCTTCGCGGTGATCTTGTAGGCCTCGCGTAATCCGGCCTCTGCGATCTCACGCACCGCGGCTTCGATTTCGCGCCTGTCGGGGATGGCGAGATCGCGCGGCTGCTTGGCGGCTTTTTCGGCGAGTCTGACGATTGCGTCGATCACCGGCTGAAATCCGGCATGGCCGGCCATGACGGCTTGGAGCATCGCCGCCTCGGAGAGTTCCTTGGCTTCGGATTCGACCATCAGCACGGCGACGCTGGTTCCGGCGACCACGAGGTCGAGCGAGGAGTCTTTCAACTCCCCCAGCACCGGATTGACTCTCGGCGCGCCATTGATGAAACCAACCCGCGCGGCGCCGACCGGCCCCATGAACGGGACGCCAGACAAGGTCAGTGCCGCCGAACTCGCGACCATGGCCACAATATCGGGATCGTTCTCGAGGTCGTGCGAAAGCACCGTCGCGACGATTTGCGTCTCGTTGCGATAACTGGCGGGAAACAACGGGCGGATCGGGCGGTCGATCAGGCGGGAGACGAGGGTCTCCTTTTCCGAAGGGCGGCCCTCGCGCTTGAAATAACCGCCCGGAATGCGGCCCGCCGCGAAGGCCTTCTCTTGATAATTGACCGTCAGGGGGAAGAAATCGCCCCCTGGCTTGGCTGCCTTGGCCGAGACGACAGTGGCAAGAACCGTGGTTTCGCCGTAGGTCGCGACGACGGCGCCATCGGCTTGGCGGGCGATCTTGCCGGTTTCAAGGACGAGCTTGCGCCCGGCCCAATCGAGTTCTTCACGATGGATTTCAAACATTCATGCGTCTTTCTGGGTAAAGGCGAAGCCCAAGGCCAGAGCAAGACGGCGAGAAGCTGTGCGACAGCACCTGGCGATCCTGCTATGAGCATTGGCCTTCACCTTGGTCTGGCGCGGCGGCCCGATGCCACCGCATTGCGAGTTTGGCGCGGCGGCCTCATGCCGCCGCATTGCGAGTTTGGCGCGGCGGCCTCATGCCGCCGCATTGCGAGTTTGGCGCAGCGGCCTCATGCCGCCGCATTGCGAAAAATACGAGCCGTTACACGTTTTGTCTTTTATTATCCCAGTATTATCCCAAAAACGTCGGTTGACTTCTTGGATTAAGTATATGTCATAATTGTTTGATTTTGAGCACTATCTCCTCCAATCAGGTGATCCATGCAGGACGGGAAAGGGCTTGCGTAATAATGCAAGGGCTTTTATCGCGGACAGAGCGCTCGACAAAAACATCCGGCGAAGCGGTTCTAGCGCCGGATGCCGAGACGTTCGATCAGCGATTTGTAGCGCGGCTCGTCCTTCGCCTTGACGTAATCGAGGAGCTGCCGGCGCTGCGACACGAGCTTGAGCAGTCCACGGCGCGAATGATTGTCTTTCACATGCGTCTTGAAATGCTCGGTCAAATTGGCGATCCGCTCGGTCAAGATCGCAACTTGAACCTCCGGAGAGCCGGTATCGCCCGGTTTTAGGGCATAGTCTGTTACAAGCGCCTGTTTGCGCTCGGCGGTAATCGACACCGGATAACCATTTCAAAAACGAGAAGCAAAGGCCAGGCGCTGTCCTCGCGGCCCGGCCAGGATATCGTCCAGCGGGGTTTTCTCGGATGGATCGAAGGGGTGCCTTATACACGAAACACGCGGCGAGAAAAAGGGGAAACAGCGGTGCTGAGTACTAGCCGTAACGAGGCCGCGCCTTCCCGCCGGAGCGGGACCTCGCGTAAAGCTCGAGCAGGCCTTGAAAAGTGAAGATGCGGATGCCGGCTCGCGGACAAAACTTCGCCGGCGGCGATCGCGCGGCCCAAAGGGGAGCTTGAATACCAAAACTGGCGGAAGCGCAGCCTTGCGGCGTGCAGCCGAAAGCCGCTCACCACCAGCTTCAAAATTATACCTCTTCCGCGCAATCGCACTCAGGCCGCCCTCTTTATAAGGCCATGAGTACTTAACTCCCTTAATCGGCCAAAATTTTTCACGCGAAACATTTTGGGGCGATTTCGCAAAAGCGGGCTGGCTTCGAGGGTAAGATTTTCGCGGCCGCTGCCACTTTTGTTTCGGCGTATTCGTGTTACACGGGCGGCCCTGAGCTGGCCAATGCCAGCGCTCACACGAGTGCGGTCTGGAGCCGCAGGACCACGCCCATGCCAGATCCGGTGATCACCCGCTTCGCACCGTCGCCTACGGGTTTTCTGCATATTGGCGGCGCCCGCACGGCGCTGTTCAATTGGCTTTATGCCCGCCATACCGGCGGCAAAATGCGGCTGCGGATCGAGGATACCGACCGCGAGCGCTCAACCAGTGCGGCGATTGCCGCGATCCTCGACGGGCTTTCCTGGCTCGGCCTCGCTTGGGACGGCGATGTCGTCTACCAGTTCCAGCGCGCGGCGCGCCACCGCGAGGTGGCCTTGAGCCTGCTCGCGTCAGGCCATGCCTATTATTGCTACGCGACGCCGCAAGAGCTCGACACAATGCGAGAAACGGCCCGCGCGATGGGACAGCCGCCGCGCTATGATGGGCGCTGGCGCGACCGCCCCGCCTCGGAAGCGCCGCTAGGCGTAAAGCCGGTCGTCCGGCTCAAGGCTGCCCGCGACGGCGAGACGGTTCTCGACGACCAAGTTCAGGGCCGGGTCGCTTGGGCCAACAAAGATCTCGACGACCTCGTTCTTCTGCGCTCCGATGGAACGCCGACCTATATGCTCGCCGTGGTGGTGGACGATCACGACATGGGCGTCACCCATATCATTCGCGGCGACGATCATCTCACCAACGCGGCCCGCCAGATGCAGATCTATCAGGCACTCGGCTGGGAGGCCCCGGTTATGGCACATATTCCGCTCATTCATGGCGCCGACGGGGCCAAATTGTCGAAGCGCCATGGCGCGCTCGGCGTCGATGCGTATCGCGCCATGGGCTATCTGCCCGAGGCGCTGCGCAATTATCTGGTTCGGCTCGGCTGGAGCCAGGGCGACAAGGAATTTTTTTCGCCTCGGGAGATGATCGAGGCTTTCGATCTCGCGCATGTCGGACGCGCGCCCGCCCGGTTCGACTTCGTGAAGCTCGAAAACATGAACGGGCATTATATCCGCGCAAGCCAGGACAAGGATCTCGTTGTTGCGCTCGAAACGGCTCTACCCTATCTGCCTGGAGGCGCGGGGGTAACGCAAAAACTCGATGCTTCGGCGCGAGCCAAATTGTGCGCGGCCATGTCGGGCCTCAAGGAGCGCAGCAAAACCTTGGTCGAGCTATTGGACGGCGCTAAGTTTTTGTTCGCGGACAGGCCGCTTGTCCTCGACGCCAAGGCCGCGAGCATCCTTGACGCGGGAGGACGGGCGCATGTCGCCGGGCTAATCCCGCGTTTGGCGGCGCTCGAAGATTGGAACGCTGCCAGCCTCGAAGCGGCAGTGCGCGGGTACAGCTCCGAGGCGGCAGTCAAGCTCGGCGATGCCGCGCAGCCGCTGCGCGCCGCACTCACCGGGCGGGCGGTGTCGCCAGGCATTTTCGATGTTCTGGAGGTGCTCGGCCGCGAAGAAAGCCTTGCCCGCCTGCATGACCAGGACGGGTGAAACACAAAATCGTCGATTTCGAACACGATTCTCGGCCATTGCCGCTCTCCGCGGATGTCCGTCGAGCTTTTCAACGGCGTCCGCCTAAGCAGACGGTAGCGCGGAGACCGCGCCGGGCTCATTCCCGCGCCACGGCAAGATTAGGTGCACGGTAGTACCCTGGCCGTCGCTCTCCCGCTCGACCTGGCCGCCGAGCTGTTCGGCGAACTTGTTGACCAGCCGGCCGCCGAACCCGGAATCGGCCCGTAGAAGATCGAGCCCTTGGCCGTCGTCGGCTATCGTCAGGCGAAGCTCCCCGGGGGACCGCTTTAGCGTCACCATGACGGTGCCCTCTGCCTCACCCGGAAAACCATACTTGACGGCATTTGTGACGAGCTCGTTCACAACGAGCCCGATCGGAATTGCCAGTTCGGTCGGCAGGAGCTCGCTCTCGATGTCGGTCTTGAGCATGATGGGCGCGTCGCCGTCCATATATAATGATCCGATCAGGTCGCGGCATAGCTCATTCAGATAGGTCGCAGCATCGACAGCCTCAAAGGTGTTTTGGCCGAGCTTTGAATAGAGTTGCCCGAGGGCTGTGATGCGATGCGAGACCCTCTCAAGCGCCGCTCTGCCCTCGGCGCTCTCGAGGCTCCGCGCTTCAAGGATGACCATTGAAGCGATAAGCTGCAGGTTGTTCTTGACCCGGTGTGTCAGCTCTTGCAGCAGTCCGGCGATACGCTCGTGCGCGGCCGCGTGCTCGCGCTCAAGCCTTACGCGCTCGGTGATGTCGTCGATCGCCAGGAGGATCTGTTGTATTCCGTTGCCAGGATGGAAAATCTTGCGCGCGTTGAGCAGCATTACGCGCCGGCCGATTGTCGGGAAGACAAGGTCGACTTCAAAGGCCTCGATAGTTCTTCGGCGAGAAGTAACGGTATCGAGCAAGGCGCGCAGCGTCGAAAGGTCCCACACTCCGTTGGCGATCTCATAGAGCTTCCAACCGATTGTTTGCTCTTGGCCGACTGCGAACATGCCGCAGAATGAACGGTTCGCAAACCGGATGGTCAGATCGGGATCGAGCACGAGGATCCCTTCGCGGATCGTCTCCACGAGATCCAGCGGGTTGAAATCGCGCATTCGCATGGCAGCGGCACCTGTACCCCTACCGGTGACGGCCTCAACCCTCGATCGCGAGAACGCTTCGAGAGCTTGCGCCGTCCTTTTTCCTCTCAGTCTTTGATTGTATAGCTCATTGGCGGGGTATTGTCGGTAATGTACATTACCGATTCTCGCTTTTTTCACGCGTATGTTTTGGGAAGGTGAAAAGTGACACGCGCCCGGACCAGCTGATTACATTCACAAGATGCCTCCGCGAGGCCCTGCCGGTCAAGTATCGTGACTTGCCGCCGGCCGCGCGCAATCAAACCGGCACGTTCCAACTCCCGGGCGGCATTGGTGACGGTTGGCCTCTGGACACCCAGCACTTCGGCGAGCAGGTCCTGAGTGATCTGCAGTGTATCATCGTCACCGCGGTCGCGCATCATGAGCAGCCGACGCGCTAGCCGCTGCTTGAGGCTGTGCGCACCGTTGCACGCTACCGACACCATGATCTGATCGAGAAAGGCTTGGACGTAAGCGTACATGAGGCCTCGGAAGGACGGCATCGACTCCGTGGCCTGAGTTAACACCGCGCGCGACATCTTTGCCGCGCTCCCCGGGATTTGGACGAGAAACCGGCCGGAGGAACGCTTGGCGCCGAGGACGGCCTGCACACCCGCGCAACCCTCCCTACCGATCGTTGCCATCTCAATGATACTGCCGTCCGCATAAACCGCCACCACCGAGACGACACCACTGTCGAGGAAGAATACATAGTCGAGCGGAGTATCAGCATCCATTAGGACCTGCTCGCGTTCGCAGCGAATGTGCTCAAGCTCCGGCATAAGCTGCTTGAGATTGGAGGATGGCAGGGCGAGTAAAAGCCGATTGCGGGGCCAAATTGATGGAGCGCTCATACGCTCTAAATGCCGCCGCTTCGCTTTGGTTGCATTGAGAGCGGTCCAGTGTCCCGCGTCCCGCGCAGCCGGGGAACACGATCGATTTTGGCCAAAGTCGAGCCGACGCGCATGGTCAGATAAATTATTGGCCGCGGGAATGCTGCGTGCTACAAGTGTGCAAAGACTGGAGTGGGTCATGTCACAAAATCGGGTGTTCGACGATTTCGCGCGTCTTATGACCGATGCCTCCGAGATGGCGCAAGGCGTCCGCCGCGAGGCCGAAACGGCGATGAAAAGTCAGCTCGAACGTCTTCTCGCGACGATGGATGTCGTCACCCGCGAGGAATTCGAGGCGGTCAAGCAGATGGCCGCGAAGGCCCGCGACGACAACAAAAACCTGAGCCAAAGGGTGGCCGCGCTCGAGGCCGCGATCAAGGCTGAACCCAAGGGCTCTGGCGGATAGAGCCGCCGCGAAACCCCTCGCCGCCCATGCCTGGCAGACGAGGACGCGACGGCGGACATACTCCGTGTCGAAAATTCGGTCTGCGGATAATGTCGTGCGCGCTCTGCGGTCCGTCTTTGACGGCGACTGGACGCCGCGAGGAATTTGGCTGCGGGAGCGTTGAGCATGTTGACCTTTGGAAGCGTGCTGGCGCCTGCCCGCTAGTGAATGGTGACGTTAGAGCTATCCGCCCAATTCCATTCGCGCTAGAATGACCACTCTGATCGAACGGACTGGCCAAACCAACAGCGCCGTCCTCATCCCGGAGCATGCACCATGGTCGATTATGAATCAGACGTTAATCGCCGCAAGGCGTCACGCTTCAGTCTGGGTGCCTTCTTCGCGAAGGAGTGGCCCTATTTCGCCATGCTGGCACTTGCCCTTTTCGGGGTCGCCTATACGAGCATTGCGCGACAGAGTATGACGAAATATTGGCTTGCCATTGCACCCTTTTTCGCCGTTATCTGTGTGATCACCCGCTGGCGGGACGTCGAGGGCAAGGCGGCACATTTGCACCTTATCCAAACCGAGGCCCTTCATTGGGTTGCGGTAATCTTTGCGATGTTGATCGTATTGGTAGCGGACGTAACACAAATGATGAACTCGGACGCCAGCGCGCTCGTGTTGCTGACATTGTTGGCGCTGGGGACGTTTACGGCCGGCGTCCACGTTGCTGCCTGGCGCATCTGCCTCGTCGGCGTCGTGCTGGGCCTTGCCGTTCCCGCCGTCGCTTGGCTCGAACAAGCGACTCTGCTGCTCCTTTTGGTGGCCTTGATATTGGTTGCGATAGCGGTGCTGTATGTCATGCATAGCCGGCGGGAGCGCGCATACTGAACGAGACAGCTATACTCTTGACGTATTCGAAACGCGCCTTGCAACTTGCCGTAGCGGCCGGCGGGTTTGTCCCAGTGGGGGCAGGTCTAGCCGGCATGCTCAAAGGCCCTGGCATGGTTGACCCCCGCGGTGGTGCGTCCATTCATGTGGACAGCCACTACCGTTATCTTTCCGGTTTACTACTGGGCGTCGGGCTTGGGTTCTGGACAACGATTCCAAACATCGAACGCGAAGTCCGCCGGTTCCGGCTGCTGGCAGCGATTGTTATGCTGGGCGGGATCGGTAGACTCTACTCCTTGCTTATTGTTGGCATGCCTGATCCCTCCATGTTGTTTGGCCTAATCATGGAACTTGGCGTCACTCCCCTGCTTGCCTTTTGGCAATATCGGCTAGGGTCAGGACTCATTGATTTAGGTAGAAGGCGAGCGTTGCAGCGATGCAGATCGCGGAGAAGAAGGCATGGGCACATCGATCGTAGCGGGTCGCGATGCGCCGCCAATCCTTGAGCCTTGCAAACATATTCTCGATTTTGTGGCGCTGCTTATAGAGCGCCTTGTCATAGGGCAGCGGGATTTTCCGGCTTTTGGTGGAGGGGATGCAGGGCTCGCAGCCTCTTTTGGCGAGAGCATCCCTGAACCAATTGCTATCATAACCACGGTCGGCAAGAAGCGCTTTGGCGGGTGGCATGGCATCAAGGATCAGCCGCGCACCCTTGTGATCGCTCATTTGCCCCTCGCTGAGCAGCAGGATGAGGGGCTTGCCTTCGCCGTCGCAGACAGCATGGAGCTTTGAATTCAGGCCGCCTTTGGTGCGCCCAATGCGGCGGGAAACAGCCCCTTTTTCAAGAGGCTCGCCGCGGTCCGGTGCGCCTTCAGATGGGGGGCGTCGATCATAATGCGCTCTGGCT
>JBOHJU010000019.1:0-18217 GCA_050728755.1 Methylocella sp. | reverse complement strand
GATTGCCGCAGCCGTCTAAAATTTCCGCATCGATGCCGATGTCGCCGAATTCGTTGATGACGAGGGCGAGGCGGCGACCCTTCGCGCTGGCCAGAAGATGGCGGATGAGGGTTGTCTTCCCCGCGCCAAGAAAGCCGGTGACGATCGTTGCCGGGATTTTGGCCGGGACTTTGGAAAGGTGGTTCATGCGCGGCACCCGGTCCCTTGGCGCGTCGGCGGGTGCATGGTTGGAGCGCCGCGCGAACCCGGGCTCCGTCGCTGGGGCGGTATGCGCCCCGGCATCGATAGAGGCCGGAGCACCCCGCCGGCCCTTGGTCGATCGAACGGCAGGTTTCCTGGCTCGCGGATCATCGCCTCGCGCCGCCTTCCCAGGATGCGGCTCGCCCGATCCCAGTGGCGTACCGGCGCAGGGCTACCCGCTGACAGTTGCGGGGGCAGCTGTGGCTTCAGGCGCGGGCTCGGAGGAAACCAGCGCCGCGACACATTCCCTTTTACCCCTCGAAGCGAGGGACCGTTACGGCTATCACACTAGTCCGAATGGCGGGCGTGTCAATCGGCGGGCGCCGCATTGAACGCAGGCTCCGGACTCAAATTATCGATTCTGGCGTTCTGCGGCAATCCGGCAGAACTGCGCGGAGATAACGAACTCCTTGCAAATGAGCTGTAAGCAAGGGCTTCAGGGACACGGCGATCAGCCGGCATGAAATGCGAGCACGTTCAATCGCCGCACATGCCGAAACAAACATCTACGTTGATTTTCTGAAAAACATTCCTTACATAAAATTCTGACACGTGCTGTACTTAGACCGCTCCCCACATCGGCGTGACGGCTTAACGACACCCATGGGCGACGGCCCGCGACATGGCCGCGGGCGTTGCAGCCGGGGAGGATGCTTTTGGCCAAAAACATCGGCGTTTTGTCTAGCCCGGCGGCGACGAGAGGCAAGGATTAGAAAAAGCGATGCCGCCTTTTTCTTACGAAATGCATGAATTGGCCTATTTTGCCCTGGCGCCGGCGCGGGCCGTTTCCGATGCCGCGCGGACGTGGATCGAGAGCCCCATCAATCCGCTCTCCTATACCGCGGCCGGCCGGAATCTGGTTGCCTCGGCGAAAATTTTCGAGCGGTTGACCAGGCGTTACGAGAAGCCCGCGTTCGATCTCGCCACGACGGTCGTTGGCGGCAAAATCGTTCCAATCGTGGAGCGGACGGTCTGGGAGCGGCCGTTTTGCAAGGTCCTCCATTTTGGAAATCAGTTTGACGCTAGCGCTTCCGAGCCGCGGCAAAAGCTGTTGATCGTCGCGCCCTTGTCGGGCCATTACGCGACCTTGTTGCGCGGCACAGTCGAAGCGTTTCTCCCCTTCTATGACGTCTATATCACGGATTGGGCCGATGCGCGGACGATTCCTCTTTCGCGCGGCCGGTTCGACCTTGACGATTATGTCGACTATATCATTGCGATCTGTGAAACCTTGAGCAAGCAGCATGAGGGCGAGGCACTGCATACGATCGCGGTCTGCCAGCCGGCGGTTCCGCTGATCGCGGCCATTGCCCTTATGGAGGCGCAAGAAAGTCCGCACGTTCCGGCTTCGATGACGCTGATGGGCGGTCCGATCGACACGCGGCGAAGCCCGACTAAGGTCAATCTTCTGGCGAAGGAGCGTGGCAGCGTATGGTTCAAGCGAAATTGCATCTGCAACGTTCCCTATGGGTATCCGGGGGCCGGTCGGGAGGTGTACCCAGGCTTTCTGCAACTTATGGGCTTCATGGCGATGAATATCGATCGCCACATCACCGCGAATTTGGATTTTTTCGACCATCTTGTCAGCGGCGACGGCGATTCTGCAAGAAAGCACAGCGAATTTTATGATGAATACTGTTCCGTCATGGATCTGCCCGCGGAATTTTTCTTGCAGACGGTCTATACCGTCTTTGTCAAACATGCGCTGCCGGAAGGCGGAATGACGCATCGCGGCGTGCCGGTGGTTCTTTCCGCCATCCGCCGCGTGGGGCTGCTCACCGTGGAAGGCGAAAACGACGATATTTCCGGGATCGGCCAGACCCTCGCCGCGCAGGAACTCTGCCGTGGTATTCCGCGATCGATGAAGGCCCACTACCAGCAAGCCAAGGTCGGTCATTTCGGCGTGTTCAACGGTTCCCGTTTCCGCAACGAGGTCGTGCCCCGCATCCGGGAATTCCATACCTCGTTAGGGCGTCCAGCGAGAGCCTTCAGGATGGTGGAAAACGGCTAAGAGCCTGTCTCAAAGGCCTCGCCATCATCCTGAGGCGCCCCCACGTAGTGGGCGTCTCGAAGGATGCGCCGGCCACCCTGTCCGTCCTGAGGCGCCCTCGCCCTCTTATCCTGAGTTTATCGAAGGACGAGGCGGCCCTTCGGGCTTCTCTCCAGTCGCACGCTTCCCTTGCGTTCGCTTTGCGAACCGCTTCGCTCGCAATGGAACCTCGGGCTCCCTTCCGCTCAGGGTGAGGGCTTAGGGTATGGGCAAGCTTTTGAGACAGGCTCTGAGAATGCAGGACCCGGGGTTCGCTTGAGTTTAAGCGAAGCCGCGACTCTGGCGGCTCCTTCCAGCTCAAATGAGTCCGTTTGATCGGGATGCGGTCTGCGTGCAGACCCAACGCGCAGATCCGACTAAAGCCTCTTACTTCGTGTCTTGCTTGCCTTGCATGGCGGCGATCGCCTGTTCAGCCGGCTTGAAGGCCGCCCTAGCGAGGCTGGAATGGAGTTCGCCCATTTTAGTCGCCTGCGCGACGAAGTCGGCGTACGACGTCCTGGCATATTCCGCCTGGATCTGAATCACGTTAGGTAACGACTTGGCGCCAAACAGTTTTTCGCCGAACGCCATGCGGGACTCCACTGACTTTTTCATATAGTCAGCCCCTTCGGCGAAAATGTCCTGAAGGATCGTCGTAAAGGAACCAAGGTCCACTCCGTTGAGTTGTCCGTTTCCTGTGAGTTGTATACTGTCAGGTCCTTTAGTCATTTCATAACCTCCCGGTTGAGTTCTCTCACGTCTAGCAACGTCATGCGCAACTTTAACAACGTCATCTCATTGAGCCAAATAACATCCTTTAGCGACGCTATGTGGTCTATACCACAGACGGCTAAAATTTCGGCGCTTTTTCAGATTTCTGAGTTCGTCACTTATCGTAACGCACGAATTACGATTCAAGTCAATAGTTTTATTGCCATGCAACGTAAATTAAGGTCGCGCTGCGGCGGCGGCGGAGACAAAAATCGGTTTCGCGGCAGGAGCCGTGCGCAAAACGCCTCGAGGCGCCAGAACCGGCAGCCGATATGCCGCCACGCGGCTCGACGAGGCCGCCGGCGCCCGCCATGCGGCGCAAATCGGGGTGAAAATCCACCGCGAACCCGCGCGCCCGCGTTACGCAAAATCCCATCGTGGATTTTGGACCAGTTTCGCTTCCGAGCCCTGGCGTGGCCTTGCCAGCCATTGACGCTTACGTTATAACCTTCATCGCGTATCGACGGCATAGGAACTGCCATGAGCGTTGCCCGCGAGCATCCGGAGGGAATTGCCGCCGCGCCGGCGTTCTCGTTGCTGCGTCTCTCCGCCCTCGCGCGATGCGGCGGCGCCATGGTGGTGATCGCGGGCTTATGGGCAATAGTGGTTTGGGCGCTAGCTTGACCGGTCTTTGCGCGGATTTTTGGACTTTTCCGGATGGACATTGCGATCCGCTTTAGCGATCTCACGCTTGGCTATGACCGCCATCCGGCGGTGCATCACCTCGATGGCGAGGTCGAGAGCGGCGCGCTCCTCGCAATTTGCGGCCCGAACGGCGCCGGCAAATCGACTTTGCTCAAGGGCATCGCCGGAACGCTTGCGCCGCTAGCGGGGGCGATCGCTTTGCCTCGCGTGAAATCCCACGACATTGCCTATCTTCCGCAGGCGGCCGACATCGACAAAAGCTTCCCGATCAATGTGTTCGATGTCGTCGCCATGGGGCTATGGAAGCGTTGCGGCTTGTTCGGCGGCATTTCCCGGAACGAAACCGTGAAAATCCGCGAAGCGATCGCGGCGGTTGGGCTCGAGGGTTTCGAAACGCGCCTGATCGGAACGCTTTCGGGCGGTCAATTGCAACGGGCGCTGTTCGCGCGGCTTCTCGTGCAAAATGCCGCTCTTATTCTGCTCGACGAGCCTTTCACGGCAATCGACTCCAATACCGTCGCCGATCTTATTTCCGTCGTGTCGGCGTGGCACGCGGAACATCGCACCGTGCTCGCCGTCTTACATGATCTTGACCTCGTGCGGGAGTACTTCCCGCAAACACTTTTGCTCGCGCGGGAAGAAATCGCCAGCGGGAAAACCGATGCCGTTCTAACCCCGGAAAATTTGCTTAGAGCGCGCTGCATGATCGAGGCCTTCGACCGGGATGCGCACTCTTGCGCGCGGGCGGCATGAGGAGTTGCCTGCGATTGGCTCTTTCCTCGGAGCGCGCGCATGCAGTTGCATGATCTCTTAATCTCGCCTTTCGCCGAATTCGCGTTCATGCGCCGGGCGCTCGCCGGTTCCGTCGCGCTCGCCGTCGCGGGGCCGCCGCTCGGCGTGTTTTTGATTTTGCGCCGCTTGGCGCTGACCGGCGACGCGGTGGGCCACGCCATTTTGCCTGGTGCCGCGCTCGGCTATCTCGCCGCGGGCCTATCGCTTGGGCCAATGACGATCGGCGGCTTGGCGGCGGGGCTTATCGTCGCGGTCGGCTCGGGCGTCGTTGCCCGCACGACAATCCTGCGCGAGGATGCCTCGCTTGCGGCATTCTATCTGATCTCGCTTGCGCTCGGCGTCACCATCGTCTCCCTGCGCGGCTCGAATGTCGATCTTCTGCATGTGCTCTTCGGCAGCGTGCTGGCGCTTGACGACGCGACCCTGATCCTGCTCGCGGGAATCGCGAGCGTGACGCTCATCGCGCTCTCCGCTCTCTACCGGCCCCTCGTGCTGGAGACCGTCGATGCCGGGTTTCTCGCTTCGGTGAGCCGCAGCGGCGGCGTGGTGCAAATTGCGTTTTTGGCGCTGGTCGTCTTGAACCTCGTCGGCGGATTTCAGGCGCTTGGCACCCTTCTCGCCGTCGGCATGATGATGCTGCCGGCCGCGTCCGCAATGCTGATGACCAATGACATGACCCTCATGATCGCCATCGCGGCGGCAGTGGGAATACTCGCGGGCTATGCCGGGCTCGTCATTTCCTTTCACGCCGGCCTGCCCTCGGGACCTCTCATTATTTTGGTCGCGGGCATCCTCTATCTCTTGGCCCTTATATTCGGCCCGGCCGGAGGGCTTCTGCGCCGCTTGAAACCTGGACGGCATTTGGAGGCCTGAGTCCCTCGTCACACGGAGACTGCCATGGCACGTTTACGTTATGTTATAACCTGCATGATTGCTTGCGTGAGCGCGGCGAGTGCGTGGCAGGCAAGAGCGCAAGCCCCCGAAAAGCTGCCGGTCGCCGCGACCTTTTCGATTCTTGCCGATTTCGCCCGCAACGTCGGCGGCGAGCGAATCGAGGTCACGGCACTCGTTGGCCCAAATGGCGACACCCATGTCTACCGGCCAAAACCGTCCGACGCGAAAGAGCTCGGCGCGGCGCGGCTCATTGTGGTGAATGGCCTCGGCTTCGAAGGTTGGATCGACCGGCTGATCAAGGCGTCTGGCGCCAAGGCGCCAGTGATTGTTGCGACGAAGGGTGTAGACCCGCAGAAGATGCGCGAGGAGGGGCGCACCGGGTTAGACCCCCATGCCTGGCAATCGATCGACAATGCCAAAATCTATGTCGCCAATATTCGCGACGGAGTGATCGCCGCCGACCCCGGGGGAGAAGCCGTCTATCACGCCAACGCGGAGAACTATCTCGCCAAGCTCGACGCGCTTGCAGTCGAGGTCAAGCGGCAAATCGCCAAAATTGCGCCCGGGCGGCGGCAAATTATCACGACGCACGATGCCTTCGGTTATTTCGGCACGGCCTATGGTTTCCGCTTCGTCGCGCCGGAAGGCATCTCGACCGAAACCGAGGCAAGCGCCCGCGATGTCGCGAAAATCATCCGCCAGATCAAGGCTCAAAAAATCCCAGCGGTGTTTCTCGAAAATGTGACCGACCCGAGACTCGTGCAAACCATCGCCCGTGAATCCGGCGCGAAAATCGGCGGCACGCTTTATTCCGATGCGCTTTCGCCGCCAGGCGGGCCGGCTTCGACCTACATCGACATGATGCGCCATAATGTTCGGGAACTCTCCGCCGCGCTGGCGAACTAGCGGGTGGCCATCTTTCGATTGCCTCTCGCAAGGTCCGAGTTGCTTCTATCCTTCGCAAGGATTGATGTCATCTGCGACGCCGCTGTTCTGTTCCGCCTCGGCGTGGGTCTCCTTGATCGCTTCGAGCACCGATTGCGGGTCGGCGGGCTGGGCCATAGCCTCTGCTTCCGGATCGACCCGGTTACGGATGAGCGGATTATCTCGACGGGTTTCTTCTAACAGCTGTATCACCTTCGCCGTCTTCTGCTCGCTCAAGATTGCCAGCTCCAAGTTCAGCTGCTCGCGGAGTTGGGCGAGCTGGTCCGCACGACGCTGGGTAGCTAGGATCAGGGCAACCATATAGAGCGATGCCAGCGAGATCGCGCTTGCCAGCCCTGAGAAGGGAGGAGGATCGATAGGGCGGTAACCAAACGCGCCAGCGAGCAGGTTTAGGCTGATCCAGCTGGCTACGGCGACGGTCAGTACGGCGAGGAATCGTGGGCGACCTACGAAGGCTGTGATGCGATCGACGGCGCGCTGGAGCGGCGTGGCGTTCTGGTGGTGTTCTGCGTGAAGCCGAGCGATCGACCGGATGGTCGCTTCGATATGGGCTGGAAGGAGCGGAAGCGGGGCGTTGGTGTCGGCCATGGCCTATCCTCGACTACGCGCGGCGGGATCGGCGCCGTACGGAAAGAGGCATTTTTGCCTAAAAACCTCCACGTCGTCATCCCCCATCTCGCGTCAAGATGCGAGCCGCCGCTAGACCATCGCGGGGCTGAAAGCTTTGCGGCAGCAATAATCCGCCCGATCGCCGCAATTGATCGTTAGCGACGCGAAGCAACTTGACGTCGGAACGAAGCGCGGATCGAGGCGTTGTAATAAGTTCAGCAACGGAGATACGCGATGAAAGCCGCTAGTTATCCCGTTCTTCTGGCCGCCGTGCTCGGCTTTAGTGCCGCGCCGGCTTCAGCGCAGGTCACGCCCGGCGATCCGGCCGGCAACCAGACGATTCCCGAAAAGATGCCCAAGGGCGAGAACGGAAAAACGACAGGCGGAGGAGAGACTCTTAGCGATAAATTGGACAAGGGCGGTGGCGTCATCAAACCCCCAGCAGGCATCGATCCGGGTATCTCAAAACCCGCCCCGGTGCCCGACCCAAATTCGACGCCGGTCATTCCCCCGGCTGGAACTCCGGGTGGCCCGCCGGGTCCGAAGCCTAAATGACAAAGTGGTGTCCACGAGGCTTCTTGGGTTGTAGAACCGGCCTTACGAGAACTGTACCAACAAACCAATAGTTTTCGGAATCTGCCGCGCTTTCCATCGTGGCGGCAGGGGGGGACATTTGGTACGCGGAGTTTCGAATGGATGGAAAAATTCCCGTCACCGTGCTCACCGGCTATCTCGGCGCCGGCAAGACGACGCTTTTGAACCGCATCCTCTCCGAGGACCATGGCCGGAAATTCGCGGTCATCGTCAATGAATTCGGCGAAATCGGCATCGACAACGATCTCGTCGTCGGCGCCGACGAGGAAGTGTTCGAAATGAACAACGGCTGCATCTGCTGCACGGTGCGCGGCGACCTCATTCGCATCATTGAAGGCTTGCTGAAGCGCAAGGGCAAGTTCGACGCGATCCTTGTCGAGACGACAGGCCTCGCCGATCCCGCCCCCGTGGCGCAGACTTTTTTTGTCGATGCCGATGTGCGCAATGCAGCTCAACTCGATGCGGTCGTCACCGTCGCCGACGCCAAATGGCTCACTGAGCGGCTCAAGGACGCGCCGGAGGCCAAGAACCAAATCGCTTTCGCCGACGTGATTATCCTCAACAAGACCGATCTCGTTGGCGCGGACGAGGTTGGCGAGATCGAAGCGCGTATCCGCGCGATCAACCCTTATGCCAAGCTGCACAAGACCGTGAATTGCAGTGTACCGCTCGACGCCGTGCTCGGCCGCAACGCCTTCGACTTGCGGCGCATCCTCGAAATCGAACCGGAATTTCTCCACGCCGAAGAAGATCATGAACATGACGATCACGATCACGGCCACGAACATCACGCGCGGCACGGCTTAAGACATTATCATGACGAAGACATGCAATCGGTATCTCTGTCTATTGAGGACGATATCGATCCGGAAAAATTCATGCCCTGGCTGCAAGACTATGTGCAAAAGGAGGGCGCGTCGATCTTGCGCACGAAAGGCATACTCGCGTTTAAGGGCGAGCCGAGGCGCTTCGTCTTCCAGGGGGTGCATATGCTTCTCGACGGCGATCTTCAGCGCGAATGGAAACCGCGAGAAATACGGCTAAGCCGGCTCGTCTTTATCGGCCGCAATTTGAAAAAAGACGAGATTACCCAGGGCTTCTTTGGCTGCGCGGCATAATATTTGAAGCGATGCCGCGGCGGGCTCGCGCGAAGGATCGAGATCGTGGCCGCTGCCTCGCTATCCGCCCAGGTCACGCCACTCGATGCCGGCGCAGCCGTCGCGGCGGCGGGTTTTCTTGGCGAAATCCCGGCGCTTGCGCTCGAAGACGGCAACGTCCTGCTCGCCACGCCCGGTGCCGGACAGCGCATCACCGCGCATCCTAATGCTGCCATTCTCACCGCTGCCACGGCCGCGGACGAATTCGTCACCGGGGGCGATGATGGCCGCGTAGTGGCGGCCTCCGCAGATGGCGGCGTTGAAGAGATCGCCGATGAAAAAGGCAAATGGATCGATGCGCTCATTGCCCGCGGCGACGGGTCTATTGCCTGGTCGAGCGGCAGGAACGTCCGCGCCCGCGACCCCGCGGGCGCCACCAAGACGATTGCCGCACCATCAAGCGTGCGCGGGCTCGCCTTCATGCCGAAAGGCTACCGGATCGCGATCGCCCATTATGATGGCGCGAGCCTTTGGTTTCCGAATGCCGCAGCGGCGCCGGATCTATTCAGATGGAAAGGCTCGCATCTTTCCGTAACGGCTTCCCCGGACGGGCGTTTTCTCGCGACTGCGATGCAGGAAAACGCGCTGCATGCCTGGCGCGTCGCCGACAAGCAGGACATGCGCATGAGCGGCTATCCGGCGAAAACGCGCTCGCTGTCCTGGTCCTTCGACGGCCATTGGCTGGCAACTTCGGGTGCCTTCGCCGCGGTCGTCTGGCCGTTCAAGGACAAGGACGGGCCGATCGACAAGGCCCCGCTCGAATGCGGCGCCGGAAGCGCCAAAGTCGCATGCGTCGCGTTCCATCCCAAATCTCTCGTGCTGGCGCTAGGCTATGAGGACGGGCTTTTGCTGCTTTGCCGGATCCCCGACGGCGCCGAAATATTGGTGCCCGCGCCACCAAAGGATGCGCGGGCGGTCACGGCGCTTGCCTGGGACCACGCGGGGAGCAGGCTCTTGTTCGGCACGGCGGACGGCCAGGCTGGCCTCCTCGTCATCGCCGCTTAATTCTCGGCGTCGAACACTCGCACGGCGTTCTCCAAAAGCTGCTAGTTCAATGCGTGGATCTGGTTTGCGCGAACCGCGCGGCGCTGGGCCAAATCCGCCACCCTCGCCCGCTCGCGTACCGCCTCCAAGCCGATCTTCGTCTTCCCCGCCGCATCAATCTTGCGTCGCGTTTTCTTGGTCATGGTTCGCGCCGGTCATCGCCCGGAGCGGCCATCTTCCAATTTAACCGATGGTCGGGGGCCACTTCGCCAGACCCAGGTTTCCCGCCGGCCGGTGACGGCTTGCGCCTTGGCCAGGAGCCCGCCAGCACTTCAATATTTGCGCACGAGGTTGACGAGCTTGCCTTGAATGCGGACCCGGTCGGGGCCGAAAATGCGAGTCTCATAGGCCGGATTGGCGGCTTCGAGCGCGATCGAGGCGCCGCGCCGGCGCAGCCGTTTCAAGGTTGCTTCCTCGTCGTCGATCAACGCGACCACGATGTCGCCGGTTTCGGCGGTGTCCTGCTTGCGAATCACCACCGTATCGTTGTCGAAGATGCCCGCGTCGATCATCGAATCGCCGCGCACCTCGAGCGCAAAATAGTCTCCCGGTGGCAGCATGTCCGGCGGCAGGCTGATGGTGTGGCTGCGGTTTTGCAGCGCCGCGATCGGCGTCCCCGCGGCGATCCGGCCCATGACCGGGATTAAGATCGACGCGCGTTCGAGGTCGTCGCCGGAGTCGCTTTGCGCCCATGCGCGGACCCGGCCGAGAGTGCCCTCGATGACGCTCGGCGCGAACCTTTTGCCGTGGGCGGTATCGGGGGGCGTCGAGGAGTCCGGCAAGCGCAAAACCTCGAGCGCGCGGGCACGATTAGGAAGGCGGCGGATAAAACCGCGTTCTTCGAGCGCGATGATCAGCCGGTGAATCCCTGATTTGGAGCGCAAAAACAAGGCGTCCTTCATCTCGTCGAAGGAGGGCGGAACTCCGGTCTCCTTCAGGCGCTCGTGGATGAAACGCAACAGCTCACTTTGCTTTCTTGTCAACATTGGCCGGGCCCTCTTTTGGCACCCATGCGGGCGTGGCGCCCGCGCCGCGGCACGGCGCGGCTCGGTATTGCACAAACGGTGAACATACGATATACGTTCGTGCTGCGTTCCGCAAGTCCCTTGAAGGCTGTCCGCAGGCCGAAATCCGTAATCGTTACCAAGGGCGCAATTTGGCTCTGAAGGTTGGGTTAACGCGAGCCTCGTACGCGCTTGAGCGAGAGCTTTGATTTATTGCTAAAGCCGCGTCCATTGTTGAAGAACCGAGACAACCGCGCCAGTGAGGCGGTTCAGATCTTCCTCGCCGATTGTAAAGGCAGGTGTCAGATAGACGATATTGCGGATCGGCCGCACGAAAACCCCCGCCTCGATAAACCGGCGCCTCAGCGCGCCGAGATCATCGATGCGGTCGAGTTCGACGACGCCGATCGCGCCTTTCACCCGCACGTCGCGCACATGCGGCAACGCGCGGGCCGGTTCGAGCGCGCGGGCAAGCACTTTGAAAATCGCCGCGACTTGGTCAAGCCGCGGTTCGCGCGCGAACAGATCGAGGGAGGCGTTGGCGGCGGCGCAGGCGAGCGGATTGGCCATAAAGGTCGGGCCATGCATCAGCGCATGGTTTGGCGCGTCCGACAGAAACGCCTCGAACAACTTGCTCGTGGCGATCGCCGCGCCAAGCCCCACGGTGCCGCCGGTCAACGCCTTCGACAGAGTGATAATGTCCGGGGTAACGCTTAGCCCCTCGCAGGCGAACAACGTTCCGGTGCGCCCAAAGCCGGTAAAGATCTCGTCGAAAATCAGGGGGAGGCCGTGCCGGTCGGCCGCTGCTCGCAAATGCCGCAGCACTCGCGCATCGTGAAACAACATGCCGCCTGCGCCCTGCACCAAAGGTTCGACGATAATGCCCGCAAGTTCTTGCGCATGTCGCGCCAGCAGAGCATCGAAAGCCTGCGCTTGTTCCGCATCGGCCGGAAGCTCCGCGATGATTTGCTGCGGCAAGACCTTGGCGAAGAGGCCGTGCATTCCTTCCTCGGGATCGCAGACCGACATCGCCGCAAAAGTGTCGCCGTGATAGCCGCCCTTGAACGCGACGAAGCGGCTACGCCGTGCAATGCCTTTATTGAGCCAGAACTGCACCGCCATCTTCATCGCGACCTCGACCGCGACCGAGCCGCTGTCGCAGAAAAAAACCCGGTCGAGCCCCGGAGGCAGCAGCGCCGCGAGCCGACGCGCCAGATCGAGGGCCGGCTCATGCACGAGCCCGCCGAACATGATGTGCGGCATAAGCGCGAGCTGCTCTGAGACCGCCGCGCGAATATGCGGGTGATTATAGCCGTGGCAGGCGGTCCACCAGCTCGCGATCCCGTCGATGAGCTCGCGCCCGTCGGCGAGATAAATGCGGCTTCCTTGCGTGCGCGCGACGGGAAGCGGGTCTGCCGCCGTCTTCATCTGCGTGTAGGGTAGCCAAATATGGCCAATGCCACGCGTAAACCAATCCGGCGGTGCGCCGCTCATCTGTCGCCTCCAACAACCCAGGGCGCTGGGTCCGCCGCTGTGGCGTCCGGGGACTACCCAAACCCCGCGCGGCCGCTTATGCTGCGAGCGTTTCCCGCGCCGCGACTTGGACGGATCATGGCCACCCATAGCACGCC
This sequence comes from Methylocella sp., assembly GCA_050728755.1. Classification (GTDB taxonomy): domain Bacteria; phylum Pseudomonadota; class Alphaproteobacteria; order Rhizobiales; family Beijerinckiaceae; genus Methylocapsa. The sequence continues at coordinate 5,862 of JBOHJU010000019.1, read as the reverse complement.
GCATTTCCACAACCAGCCGGGCGTCTTGCAAGTGCGGGTGGGCGCCAAGGAATTCATGTGCGTCGGCGCTTTGCCTCCCTTCGACCATCCGCATATTTTCATCGACATGGGCGACAGCAACGAGGCGATCTGTCCCTATTGCTCGACGCATTATGTTTATGACATGCGTTTAGATGGAAGGTGCGAACCGCCGGAATGCGCTTTCGAGCCCGGTCTCGACTCTGAATCCGGGGCAAAGCCGGCGATTGAACGCGCCTGAGCCGCCGCGATGAACTCGCCGCATGCGGTGATCGCCGGAGCCGGGATCGGCGGGCTTTGCACTTCATTATGCCTCGCGCGGGGAGGCTGGCGGGTCAGCCTCTACGAAAAAGCGAAAGTTCTCGAAGAGACCGGGGCGGGCCTCCAGCTCTCGCCGAACGCCAGCGCGATTCTGGGAAGGCTCGGCGTGATCGAGCGCCTGGCTCCCTTCGCTCTTCGCCCGAAAGCGATTAGAATCCGCCGCGCGCGGGATGGCGTGACCCTCGCTCTGATGCCGCTTGACGACGCCGAGCGGCGCTGGGGGGCGCCCTATCTTGCCGTGCACCGCGCCGATCTGCAGCGGGCTCTTCTGGAAGCCATCGCGCGCGAATCCAGCATCACGCTCCAAACCGGAGCCGCCGTCGCGGGCTTTGCTTCCGGCGAAAACTCCGTCGCGATTGCCATCGAACAAGGCGCGGTGCGGCTGAAGACGGCGGGCGATTGCCTGATCGGCGCGGACGGAGTGCGCTCCTTCGTGCGGCAAAGGCTTGGCGCCGATAGCGCATGGTTTTCTGGCCAGACCGCTTGGCGCGCCACGATCGATGCCGCTCGAGCCCCGCCCGCGATGCGCCGCGAGGAGGCAACCCTTTGGCTCGGGCGCAAGGCGCATCTCGTCCACTACCCCTTGCGCGGCGGCGCCATCATCAATGTCGTCGCGATCGTCGACGAGGATTTCCGCCCCGAAGGCGCGGATTTTTGGTCGAGCCCAGGAGACCGGAGCGTTCTCGAAGTGCGCTGTTCGGGTTGGGATGAGGCCGCGCGGGATTTGCTTCGTGCCGCGCTGGATTGGCGGAAATGGCCGCTTTTCGATTGCCATCCGATCGCGAGCTGGGTGGCAGGGCGCGTGGCGCTCATCGGCGATGCGGCACATCCCATGCTGCCGTTCCTGGCCCAGGGCGCGGCCCAGGCCATCGAGGACGCGGCCGCCTTAGGCGAAGTCTTGACATGCGGCCAAGATATCGCAACGAGTCTCCGCGCTTATCAAGAGGCGCGGCGCCCCCGCGCGGCGCGGGTGCAGAAGGAGTCGCGCAGGCAAGCCAAAATCTACCATCTTGCCGGTCCCGCGGCGCTCCTTCGCGATGTGGCAATGCGCGCGCTCGGCCCGCAAAAAATGCTCGCCCGTTACGATTGGCTCTATGACGCGTGTCATGTCAACGGGCATGAGAGATGATCGATCCTCGCCGCCAATCGCACCAAAAATGTTTTTTCAAGTGAAACATTTTGATATCAGGCTAAACTTGCGATTAACTTGATTCGATGATGTTCAGGCCCGAGTGCATGAGCCAGTTTCTTATCAATCAATATCTCAACGAGCTCCAAAGCCTCCGCAAAATTTCGGGCACGCCGCGGGAAACGGTTGTGCGGGAGCCTTTCAAGGATCTGCTGAAGGCGTGGGGCAAGAACCACGAGCTTCAATTTGTTGCCGAATATCAGATCGTCACGCCCGCCAAAAACCTGATCTATGCCGATGGCGCACTGGTTTATTCCTTGCGCGTTCCTTTCGGCTATTGGGAGGCCAAGGACGAGCAGGATGACCTCGACAAGGAAATCACCAAAAAATTCAAGAAAGGCTATCCGCGCGACAACATCATTTTTGAGGATTCCTCCACCGCCGCCCTGATCCAGAACGGCGCTGACATCATGCGCTGCAAGGTGGACGACCCGCAACGGCTCGAAAAGCTTTTAAAACTTTTCTTTGCCTATGAACGCCCGGAAATCGCTGAATTCCGCAACGCGGTGGCACAATTCAAGGCCGATTTGCCTGCGGTTTTGTCCGCTCTTCGTGAAATGATCGACACGGCCGAGGCGGCCAACATGAATTTCCGACACGCCCAGGCCAAATTCTTAAAACATGCGAAAGAGACGATCAATCCCGCCGTCACCGAAGCCGACGTGCGGGAAATGCTGATCCAGCATATTTTGACGGAAGAGATTTTTTCCAAAGTTTTCGACGAGAGCGATTTCCATCGCAAGAACAATGTCGCACGGGAGCTTTACGCGCTAGAGGCCGAGTTTTTCACCGGAGCGGTCAAGAAAAACACGCTGAAAGGCTTGGAGCCGTACTACGCGGCCATTCGCGCCGCTGCAGCCCTGATTTCCACGCACGGCGAGAAACAAGCGTTTCTCAAGGTCATCTACGAAAATTTTTACAAGGTCTACAATCCGAAGGCGGCGGATAGGCTCGGCGTGATCTATACGCCAAACGAGATCGTCCGCTTCATGGTGGAAAGCGCCGATTGGCTTTGCCAGAAACATTTCGACAAATGCCTGATCGACAAAGGGGTCGAAATTCTCGACCCCGCCGCCGGCACGGGGACATTTGTTACCGAATTGCTGGAGCATTTTCGCGGCCAGCCGAAAAAACTGGCGCAAAAATATAAAGATGAGCTGCACGCCAATGAAGTAGCGATCCTGCCCTATTACGTCGCCAATCTGAACATCGAAGCGACCTATGCGGCGATCACGGGGCAATATGTGGAGTTCGAAAACCTGTGTTTTGTCAATACGCTCGACAATGTGGCGGGGCTCGGCAAGTTCTCCGGCTACCAGGGAGAACTGTTCGGCGCGATGTCCGAAGAGAACATCGAGCGCATCAAGCGGCAGAACAAGCGCAAAATTTCCGTGATCATCGGCAACCCGCCCTACAACGCTTGGCAAGAGAATTACAATTCACGCAATCCCAATCGGCTCTACCGTCGCGTCGATGATCGCATCCAAGCGACGTATAGCAAAAGCGGCACGGCGCAGAACAAGAACTCCGTTTATGACACGTACACGCGTTTCTTCCGCTGGGCGTCAGACCGGATCAAAGACGAAGGTGTCATCGCTTTCATTTCAAATCGTAATTTCATCGAGAAAGCCGCGTTCGATGGTTTCCGAAAATGTGTCGCGCGCGAATTCTCGGAAATATGGCTTGTCGATCTCGGAGGTGACGTTCGTGCGAATCCGAAAATTTCCGGCACGAAGCACAATGTCTTCGGCATTCAAACGGGCGTGACGATCTCTTTCCTTGTGCGCCGGAAAGACGTAAGCGGCAGTTGCCGCATTTTCTACGCCCGTCGTCCGGAATTCGACAGCGCAGAAGACAAGCTGGCGTTCCTATCGGCCTCGCGGATGTCATCGCTTGATGTCATCGAGGTGAAGCCAAACGCGAAAAGTGATTGGATCAATCAGACCGAGAATGATTTCGAGACATTTGTTCCGATCGCTGCAAAAGATGCCACGGCGATACAATCAACATCGCAAGACCGCGCAATTTTCCGCTTCATCTCGAACGGGCTGAAAAGTCAACGCGACGAATGGGTCTTCGATTTCGATCGTGGCGTGCTGAGGCGCAAAATGCGCTTCTTCACTGAAACTTATGAGCGCGCCTGCGAGAGCCGAAACACTTCGGACCAGGGCACTATCAAATGGGATAGAGAACTTGATCGCTACCTTGCGAAACGAGTGTCCAAGACATTCGACCAGTGCCAGATTGTACGTTCGCAATTTCGGCCTTTTGTGCGGAAATGGCTCTACTTCGATCGCCACTTCAATGCAATGACTTATCAGCTCCCCTCACTTTTCCGCGATGGAAATGCAACAAATACTGCAATAGCTTTCCTTGGGGTTGCTTCTGCAAATCCATTCGCTGTACTTGCCTCACACTCAATTTTCGATCTCGGCTATCTGAAAAACGGCAACGGCGGCACCCAGGGTGTCTCTCGTTACCGGTACACCGCCGACAGCACCCGTCTCGACAACATCACAGATTGGGCACTCGAACAATTCCGCGCCCATTACGAGTCCCGTCAGACTGAAAGCCGATCCACAGAAACCCATCCTCATCCTGAGGAAGGCTCGCAAAGCGAGCCTGTCTCGAAGGATGGGCAAGCGCATTCGGAAGACGCCCTCGTCCTTCGAGACGCCGCCTCTGGCGGCTCCTCAGGGCGAGGGCTCAGGACGAAGGCTCCGCGCGCGGCCGAGCGCGCGATCACCAAGGACGCCATTTTCCATTACATCTACGGCGTCCTGCACGATCCTGTTTATCGCGAGAAATATGCGCAAAACCTGAAGCGCGAATTTCCGCGCATTCCTTTCTATCCCGATTTCTGGGCTTGGGCCGACTGGGGCGCCGAACTGATGCGCCTTCACATCGGCCATGAGAAAGTTGAGCCCTGGCCGCTCTCCCGCACCGATACAAAAGACGAGAAGGCAGCGGAAGCCGGGCTCGCGCCAAAGCCCCTCTTGAGAGCCGACAAGGAGCACGGGATCATCGTGCTCGACAGCGAGACGCAGCTCTCCGGCGTGCCGAAGGCGGCTTGGAATTATCGACTTGGCAACCGCTCGGCGCTCGAATGGATTCTCGACCAATACAAGGAAAAGACCCCGAAAGACCCGACGATCCGGGCAAAATTCAACACCTACCGCTTTGCCGATTACAAGGAAAAGGTCATTGACCTCATTGCGCGCGTGACGCGGGTCAGTGTCGAGACGTGCCGCATCGTCGAGGCGATGAAAGGGGCTGAACGTTAGCCCCGGCGGGGCGGCCGGACAACGAGCCACAACAACAAAATCCGCCGTCGGCCGGGGGATCGGCGCGCCAAGCTTGTCGAGGCTTGTTTGACGCGCGGCCGCGGTTTCCCGCCGGATCCAAGGCGCGCCATGGTGCCCTCAAAACCGGCACGGGCGAGACAAATCATCGGCGTTGCCGCATTTCGAACGCCCGCGCACGGGTCTCGTCCCAGGCGAAGCATCCTAGAGCATGTCCCGAAAAAGTTGCTCGACTTTTTCGATTAGGACATGCTCCAACTCTTTGAATTTGAGCTGCGTCCTTATCGATCAAATGATTCCATTTGATCGGGACGCGCTTGCGATCGAGCGCGGATTTTGCTTTTGCTCATCGACCCCGCCGCTCGCGCATTTGACTTTCGATCCGGAACGGATGCGCCGGATAGACCCCGAGGATTTTCAATTCCTTGCAAAAGAACGCCAGCTCCTCCAACGCGCGCGCGAGCCCTGGCTCCTCCGGATGGGCCTCGACATCAGCCAAAAATTGGGTGGCGGTGAACTCCCCGTCGACCATGTAGCTTTCGAGCTTGGTCATATTGACGCCGTTGGTGGCGAACCCGCCGAGCGCCTTGTAGAGCGCCGCCGGCACGTTTCGAACCCGGAAAACAAAGCTCGTGACGACAGGTCCGTCCGCGTGTTTCGCCCAATGCGGGATTTTCGAGAGCACAACGAACCGCGTCGTGTTATGCGGTTCGTCCTCAATGTCGGCGGCGAGCACGTCGAGGCCATGGATTTCCGCCGCTAGGCGCGTGGCGATTGCCGCGCGGCCCGGGTCCCGCCATTCCGCCACCTCCCGCGCGGACCCGGCGGTATCTCCGGTCACGTGTGCGGCGAGGCCGCGCGTGCGGATAATTATGCGGCATTGTCCTAGCGCGTGAACATGGCTGTAGACCGATCTCACCTCCTCTAGTCGCGCCCCCTTGATGCCGAGCAACTGAAAATGTATCGCCAAAAAATATTCCGCGGCGATGTAGAGACCGGAGCGAGGCACTAGGTGATGAATGTCGGCGACGC
>JBOHJU010000018.1:0-18804 GCA_050728755.1 Methylocella sp. | reverse complement strand
TGACTGCGTCGAGGGATGGAGCGTCATCGGCAAATGGCAGGGCGTGCCACTCGCCGTTGTACTTGCGCGGGCCGCCCTTCTCCCCGCCGCCCGGTTCGTTGTCTTCCATTGCGCCGACGTTCTTGAAGAAACGCTCGATGACACCGGGCGATATTACGAAAGCATCGATCTGATCGACGCTTTCCATCCGCAAACCATTCTTGCGCACAGCCTTAACGACGTGCCGATCTCCGTAGGCCACGGTGCCCCGCTGCGGCTGCGGGTCGAACGGCAGCTCGGCTACAAGCACGCAAAATACGTGATGCGCGTCGAGTTGACCGACCGGCTCGACCGGTTCGGGCGCGGAAAGGGCGGGTTTTGGGAAGATCGCAATTACGAGTGGTATGCCGGGATATAATTGGGGCGAGCCGCGGACGCACAGATGTAAATGGCTGGATTTGTTTCCGTCGCACCGGCCAAGCATTTTCGGCGAGGCGCGCCTTTTACTTGAGCCTTTTTCGCCCAAAGGGGGAAAAGAAAAAGGCGAGCGGGGCGAGGCGCACTCGACCCTGCCGAAGATGGGAGCTTTACCTGCGCCATAAAGCCGGTGCTCCGCACCGCTGAAAGGTCGATCCGCTCGCCAGACTTGGCCCCATGGGACGAATGGGCGAATTGCGATTTCACGCGAAACTGGCCGAAATCTCAAATCCCACCTTCTAACGGAACCTGTGGCGCGCTCCCGCGTTCACCGTGAGACGGCGTTAGCTCCAATCGCAATTTCCGGTTTTTTTCCGCGCTCCGCAGCATAACAGCCATAACACTCCTGCATCGACACAATAGCCAACCGGTATCGGTAGTTCAAGCAATGATGATTATTCTTGACAGCGCGCCCAGGGGAGGGGGGCCTTGCCCGCCAAACCAAGGCACTCATCGAAGACCCGGCCGGAGGGGAGGCAAATATGGCGCGATTGTCTTCGGCTATTGCGGCCGTGCCGCGGGAGCCTAACTGTCTAAGCACGCGCTTGTTCGAAACGAGGCGCCTTTCCCTGGACCTCGCCCGCCCGCTCAGCGCCGAGGATATGACCGTCCAGGCGATGGACGACGCCAGTCCGGCCAAGTGGCATCTTGCGCATACGACGTGGTTCTTCGAGACCTTCGCTCTCGCCAGTCATCTCAACGGCTATGAGCCGTTCGACGAGACGTTCAACTATTGCTTCAATTCCTATTACGAATCGCAAGGCGCACGCCAGCCGCGGGGAAAACGCGGGCTTCTCTCGCGGCCGTCGAGCGATCGCATTTTCGCCTACCGCGCCGATGTGGATGCGCGGCTCGAAAGACTTCTTTCGCGCGGGGTGAGCGCGGGGTCCGAGCTGGCGCGCGTTATCGAGGTCGGCATCAATCACGAACAGCAGCATCAGGAGTTGATGTTGACCGACATTCTTGCGCTTTTCGCCGCAAATCCGATGCGGCCTGCCTACCTAGCGCCGCGCCCGCGCGCGGATCAACGTGAGCCGGAGCCTCTTCGATGGGTCGAGTATTCCGGCGGGATCCATGAGATTGGTTACAGCGGCGACGGCTTCGCGTGGGATAATGAGGCGCCGCTTCACGACCAATTGATGCATCAGTTCCGTCTCGCCGACCGCCTTGTCACCAATGCGGAATGGCTCACATTCATCGAGGACGGCGGCTATCGAACCTACGCGCTCTGGCTTGCCGACGGCTGGGAGATCGTCAATCGCGAAGGCTTGCGCGCTCCGCTCTATTGGGAGGAGCGCGACGGGCAATGGCTCGCTATGTCGCTCGAAGGCATGCGGCCGATCGATCGCGCGGCTCCAGTCGTGCATGTGAGCTATTATGAGGCGGACGCTTTCGCGCGCTGGGCAGGCCATCGGCTTCCGACCGAATTCGAATGGGAGGTTGCGGCAAAGTGCGTCGAGGCGACGGGAAACATGCTCGCCTCTGGTGCGCTGCGGCCGCTGTCAGCCGCGCCGCGCCCGGACGGACAGCCCCGCCAAATGTTCGGTGACGTCTGGGAATGGACGCAGAGCGCTTACCTGCCTTACCCACGCTACCGGGCGCCGCCCGGAGCGCTTGGCGAATACAACGGCAAGTTCATGGTCGGCCAGCAGGTTTTGCGCGGCGGCTCCTGCGCGACGCCAGAGGGGCACGCGCGCGCCACCTATCGCAATTTTTTCTATCCCCACCAGCGCTGGCAGTTTATGGGGCTGCGCCTTGCCTCGGAGGTCGAATGATGTGGACGAGCAACAATGCCCTGCGCCTGCCCGATGACATTACCGGCCCGGACCGCGAATTCGCCGCGAGCGTGATCGAGGGTCTGTCCAAGCCGCGCAAGGTCCTGCCATGCCAATTCTTCTACGATGCGCGGGGCAGCGAACTCTTTGAAGAGATCACCTCCCTGCCCGAATACTATCCAACGAGGACCGAGATCGCGATTCTCGCCGCCCATGCGGCGGAGATTGCGAGCCGCGTGGATGACGGCGCAGTGCTCGTCGAATTCGGTTCGGGCTCAAGCCGCAAGACGGAGATTTTGCTCGCGGGCATGCCGCGACTGCGCGCCTATGTGCCTATCGACGTGTCCGAAAGCGCCCTTGAGGAGGCGAAGCGGCGCCTGATCAAGCGCTTTCCGGCGCTCGCTGTGCGCCCCATCGCCGGCGATTTCTCGCGGCTGTTCGCCTTGCCGCCGGACCTCGCCCAGCCACGAAAATTGGGTTTCTTTCCTGGCTCGACGATCGGCAATTTCTCGCCATCTGCCGCCAAAACGTTGCTCGGCGCAATGCGGCGCTTGCTGGCGCCAGAGGGCAAGCTCATTGTCGGCGTGGACTTGAAGAAGGAGGCTCGAAAGCTGATTTGCGCCTACAATGACGCGGCCGGCGTCACCGCGGCGTTCAACCTCAATCTTTTGACGCGGATCAACCGCGAGCTCGAAGGCTCGTTCGATCTCGATGGCTTCCGCCACGAGGCGACTTACGATCCCCGCGAGGGCCGCGTCGAGATGCACATTGTCAGTACTAGGGATCAAGCAGTAACAATCCGGGGCCTGTGGTTTCGATTTTCTGCCGGCGAAACCATCCATACCGAGAACTCCTACAAATATTCTATCGGCCAATTTCATGGTATCGCCTGCTCGGCGGGATGGCTGCCGGGCCGCGTTTGGACCGATAGCGAAAATCTCTTCAGCGTGCACGAGCTGATCTCCAACCGCGCCGGAACAACGGTGATTTAACTCTTTTTCTTAACGCGGCACCTGCAGCTGCTGCGCTGGGTTGTGCGAGCGCAATGAGGCACGTCCAGGTCAAGGTTTCGGGTGCTTTGGCGAAGCCGCGATGATGCATCTCCGGTCTTTGCCGATGTCCGAGAAGCGGGCCTGATTACCGAGGCCGCGGGCCGGGGCGCGCGAAATCCTCGAGCCAGGCAAAACCGCGGTCCACGGCCATGGCGAGCAGCGCGACGATCGCGGCGCCTTCCAAGACATAAGCCGGGTTTGAAGCGGAAAGACCCTCGATGATTGGCGAACCGAGCGACAAGGCTCCGGCGGTAGATCCGATCGCCGCCGTTCCGATATTGATGATGACCGCATTGCGAAGACCGGCGAGGATGAAAGGAAACGCGAGCGGCAGCTCTACGCGCCATAGAACATCTTGTGGCGCGAAGCCTATTCCGATCGCCGCGTCGCGGATGGCGGCAGGCACGGCGTGAAGGCCAGTCACCGTCGCCTCGATGACTGGAAAAATGGCATAAAGGCAAAGCGCCGCGATGGCTGGAGCCGCACCATAGCCCAGGAGTGGGATTGTGAGTGCCAGCACTGCGACAGGCGGAAACGTTTGTCCCACAGCGGCTATCGCGCTAACCATCGCGGCGAATTCGCGACCGCTTTCGCGGGTGACGAAAACTCCTAGACCGATCCCGATCGCCGCCGCGGCGAGGCTCGAGACCGCAACAAGCTCCACATGCGCAAGCGTGAGCTCGAAAAAGCTCGCCCGCGTGTAGACCGGGCGCGGATCGCTTGGAAAAAGCGCGCGCATGAGCGGCCCGGCTGCCGGCATAAGGGAGATGGAGGCGAGCAATAGGAAGGTAAGCCAGAGCCCCGGCCGGCGCCACAGACGGATCAAGGTAAGCGGCCATCCGCGGTTAGCTCGCATCGCGCCTCGCGACAATGTCACTGAGGTGGATTTCGCCGAGCCTCGCCCCGCTCTCGTCTTCGACACCGAGAGAAGAACGCCGGCGTGCCAGCATCAAGTTCAGCGCATTTTTGAGACTGGTTTCCGGGCCAATCGTCCCGGTGGCGCCCGTCTTGCCGGGTTTCATAAGCTTGCGGACTGGAACGAGGTCGAGAAGCCGGAACTGCAAACCTTCGCCGCCCAAAAAATTGCGGACAAAATCATCCGCCGGTGCCATGAGGATCGAAGCGGGCGTGCCAGCCTGGATCAGACGGCCGTTGTTCATAACCGCCATGCCGGTCGCAAGCCGCAAAGCTTCGTCCATGTCATGCGTGACGAAGACGATCGTCTTGCCGCTCCGCGCATGTATCCCGTGCAGCTCTTCCTGCAGCGCCGCGCGGCTCACCGGATCAAGCGCCGCGAATGGCTCGTCCATCAAGATGATGCCGGGGTCCGCGGCGAGCGCGCGGGCAACGCCGATGCGTTGCTGCTGACCACCTGACAATTGTTTTGGGTAGCGCTTCAAATGGGCGGGATCGATGCGCAACAGCGCGACGAGCGCATCGAGCTGCGCGGCACATTTCGCCGGGCTCCATTTGAGGAGGCGCGGCACCGCCAGAATGTTATCCGCCGCCGTCCAATGCGGAAAAAGGCCCGCCGACTGGATCACATAGCCGATGCCGCGCCTGAATTTTTCGGGCACCATCGCGCGAATGTTTTGGCCATCGACTTCGATTTGTCCCTTGTCGGGTAAAATCATCGCATTGATCATGCGCAGCACGGTCGATTTGCCGCAGCCAGACGGGCCGATAAGAACGAAGAAAGCGCCGCTCTCGATCGTGAGCGAAAAATCGAAGACCGCCGGCGTGGCGGCAAAGTTCTTTGACACATTGCGCAGCTCGATCACAGGTTTCTCCGCGCGATGCCAAGCAGTATTTCAAAGATAAAGTTCGCCAAAAGCGCCAGCAGGATGACCGGAATTGCTCCCACCAGGACAAGATCGAGGGCATATTGTCCAATGCCTTGAAAGATGAATGTGCCAAGCCCTCCCGCGCCGATCAAGGCGGCGACGCTTGCCAAGCCGATCGCTTGAATTGTCACGACCCGCAATCCGGAAATGAGCGCGGGCATGGCGAGCGGCAAGTCGACATCGATGAACATGCGGCGCGAGCCAAAGCCGATTGCGATGGCCGCGTCCTTGACCTCCTTGGCGACTTCGCTGAACCCTGTATGGAAACCGCGGACGAGGGGCAGCAGCGAGTAGAGCGTCAAGGCTAAGATAGCTGGCGCTGGGCCGGTTCCATTGATGCCAAGATCGCGCAGAAAAGGCAGCTCCTCGCTCAATTTCGACATCGGCGCGATCAAAACGCCGAACATCGCGATCGAGGGAATCGTCTGCAATATGCCGAGATTCGCAAAGACAAAACCCGCCACCGCCTTCTTGCGCAAAACGAGCACGGTCAGCGGCGCTCCAATCAACAGAGCAAAGAAAATCGCCGCGCCGACGAGCCCGAGATGGCGCAGGAGCTCGCTCACGAAAATGCCCCGGTTATTCAAAAATTCCCGCGCGAGCGACAGTTGGTCGAAATTGCCGGCCGCGCCCATCAAAAAGAAGCCCGCGCAAAAAGCGGTCCCAATGCAGGCGCGGGCGGGAACACCAAAGTTGCCTCTTTGCACGGCATCGACGATCGCGAGGATCGCGACGCTTGCCAAGGTCCAGAACGCCGGACCAAGGGACGCGCGCGCTGCCGGCGGGCTTTCCTGCATGAGACGCGCCGCGATGTGGCCAGCGCCCGCGAGGCTTCCCCAAAGGATCAATGCCGCGGCTAAGATTGTTGCGAAGGAGCGGAGCTTGTGGTTTCGGGCAAAACTCGCAAGCGCCAGGCCGCAAAGTCCAATCATGGCCGCCGCGGATTCTAGAGCCGGGGCTTGAAGCAGGGGGTTGGCAACGCCCGTGGCGAGGCGGTTGGGCGCGCAATTCAAAAAGCCGCCAAAAAAAACCACGGCAAGGCCAAGGGTACAGAGCGCAAGAAGGATACGGTCGTGCACTTTCGGCATCGGGGCCATCTCGCGTTCGTACCAAAAGCCGGGCGAAAGGATTTATCGAGAGAGCCCTCGCGAGCGGAAAAATTCCCTTGCCACGGCGCCGGGATCATCGCCTTCGACCGCGACTTTCTCGTTCAAATCGCGCAGGCTCGCAAGATCGAGTTGCGCGAAAACGGGGGCAAGAATATCGCCAATCTCCGGATGGCTCGCGAGAGTTGCGTCGCGTATCACGGGGGCTGGCGCATAGACCGGCTCGGCGCGGCGGGTGTCTTCGAGAGCACGAAGGTCGAGGGCTTTGAGCGCGCCGTCGGTGGCATAGGCCATCGCGGCATTGACGCCCGAAATTCCGTCCGCCGCCGCTTTCATGGTCGCCGAGGTTTCGCCGCCAGAGAGAACGAGGAGCTGGCGGGCGCCAAGCCGGAAGCCGTAAACCGCCTCGAAGGCGGGAAGGCCAGCGGCACTCTCCACGAATTCCGCCGAAGCCGCAAGTTTGACGTTGTTGCCGTCCCGCACAAAACGGGCGAAATCCACCATGGTCCGCAGATTTTGTAGCCGCGCCAGCGATTCCCGGACCGCGATCACCCAGCTATTGTCGGCCGGAGCTGGGGTGAGCCAGACAAGACGGTTTCTTTCATAATCGAGTTTTGCCGCGCGGGCATAGCCGGCCGCCGCGTCCTTCCAGACTGGATCGCCCTCTTCATGAAAGAAAAAAGCGGCGTTGCCGGTATATTCCGGGCAAAGGTCAATGGCGCCGGACAAAAGCGCCGCCCGCAAAATCGAGGTCGGGCCGATCCGCAGCCGGTTTTCCGTCGCGATTTTGGCCTGGCCAAGAGCGAGCAGCATCATGTGGCCGAGGAGTCCGCCTTCGAGATCGAGCTTTGAGCCGACGACAACCGGCCGCGCTTCGGCGTTCGCGCGCGCCAGCGTGGCCGCAGCTGCTCCGGCCAAAAACAGGCGCCGCGTCGGCGCGCAAATCTGAGAAGCAGGTTTATCCATCAAGCTCAGGATAGTGACGGAATATCCCTTGCTCGTTGAATGCGGTGTGGCGATCGCTGCTGAGATAGGCGCGAATACGCGGACGTTGCGCGATCGCTTGATGCAGAGCGGCCAGGCGCGGAAACTCTCTGAGAGTTCGTCGCATTCTTCGCGGAAAAGCGTAGACCAGGCCTTCGACAATCTGGAACAGCGACAAGTCGGCATAACTCAAGGCACTGCCGACGAGGTGGCCTGCGCGCTCGGGATTGTGCGCCAAAATGCGCTCGAACCATCGCAGGAACTTGGGAATTCGCTGTTCGCGGAAATACTTTGCCCGGCGCAGCGCTTCCGGTTTTTGGTCCTCATAATAGAGATCGCCGCCAACCGGGTGATGCGTGTCGTGGGCCTCGCCTACGAGATCGGCGATGGTGAGCTGGATCTGGTGGACCCAAAGCTGCTTCGCCGCGTCTCTCGGAGCGAGATCGTGGCGGTCGCCGAGATAAAGCAGGATGGCGGCGGTCTGGCCGATCACGACATCTCCGTCCTTCAGGAACGGCGGCGCAAACGGGGGATAGGGGATGTCGTCTCGCTCCAGAAAGGCCATGAGGGCCTCCTCGCCGCTGCCTTCATCAACCGAGCTACGGGCTATGTCGATGTAGTCCGCGCCTGCCTCTTCCAACGCCAGCCGGACGAACTCGCCGCGCCCCTGAATGCCGGGCCAGTAGTAGAATTCATAGGCCATGTGCAACCTCCATGTGTGGCCGCCGGCTCTGCTCTCTATCTATACGGCGGGTTGAAGCCGTGCGCTGCCAGTTGTACGCGCCTCCGATGGGATTTGGGACGAAAGCGGCCCTTGGATTGAAATGTTTTCCGAAACGAGCCGGCATGCGAGCGATAGAGGGGCGCCATGCCCGATGGCGGGAGGGCGGTCAGACCTCCCATATTCCCGGCTCTCTTTTGTCCGCAAGCTCGAGCAGGAGATGGACGAGTTCGGCCTGACGATGGGTTCCGGTCTTTTCAAAGATGCTGGAGAGTTGGGCGCGGGCCGTCGCGACCGAAATACCGCGCCGCCGCGCCGCCGCGGCACGGCCGTCGCCCTTGAGGATTTCGGACGCGAGCCCGGTTTCGGCGCCGGTCAGGCCAAAACGGTTGTGCAGATTTTGCGCAAGCTGCCGCCGGCCGGTCTCGGGATCATCCACCGTAACGATCGCCGCCGCCGGGCGCAATCCAAGCCAAGGGATCTCGATGGCCGGGTCTTTGGATCGGAGCGGCGTCACCGAGACATGGAGGCAAAGGCGATTTGGGCCGCGCCGCACAACGAGTTCTCCGCCGAGCGGCCCGCGCAGCGGACCAACCCCGCGCGCGCAAGAGGCGATCAGCCGTTGCAAAGTGTCCGCGCCGTCGGTGTTGGCGAGGCAATTGCCTTTGAGAGCGAGTCCATCGCCCTTTTCGAGCACTGCCCGCGCAGGGGCGTTGGCGAACAGCATATATGCCGAAGCGTCGACAAGGATGGCGGCCTGGCGCCAGCTTTCGAGCTGCTCCGGCGCGGCGCCGTGCATAACGTCGAGCGTCCAGAGTTGGCGGTGGATGCGCGCGGCGCGCACGATGTGGCGCAGCGCCGCTTCGAAGATGCGCGCCTGATCTCCTGCCGGCGGATCGCTTCCCCGCTTGTTGACGACGCAGATCAAAGACGACACCTTGTCTTCGACGCGCAAATTGGCGCCAAGCATCTCAAGGCCATAATCCGCTTGTTTCCACCATTCGTTGAAAACGGGCGTCTTGACGAAGTCCTGGCGTGGCATGAGGGTATCGAGCGAGAACACGTCGCCCGCCGGCAAAGCCGAGGCGTTGTCCCAGAGCGGATTACGGAACGCCCAGTAATCCTTGTAGCTGGCCTCCAAATCTGGATAGGTGCGCCGCGAGATCGATGCGAAGGTATCGGTGCGCCGGTCCATGGTCGCGATGATGGCTTGCAACGCTCCGGTGGCATCGGCGAGCTTCGCCAGCACCGTTGGCCAGAGATCGCGCTCTAGTACCGCCGCATAAATTAAATCGATGAGAGCGATTAGCTTGCGTTCGTCGCTCATGGCGCCGCCCCCCAGGCGTGGTGCCAGCTACCGGTCTGGGCTGGAGTATTTTCTACGGCCGCTAAGGATAACCGTTGTTTTTTTTACCCTCGAATTGTCATGAGCCCTTTGACGCGGAAGCCTTCGCTCGCAATTCATCCTTTCTCTCGGCAACTAGAGCGTGCCCTTAAAAACAGTTCCTCGGAGTTTTCGATTGCGGCAGACTCGAAACCTTTGAAGTTGAGCGATTCCTTCCCAATTACGTGATTCCACACATTCGGGGAACGTTCTAGACCCAAATGGGGCTATAACTCAGCACGTCACCCTGTTCTGACGATTCGAGCAGGGAACCTAAACCAGCCAGCGAGGCCTGGCAATCGGTCGATTTAGGACGAATGTCCGTTGCGGAGCAGCAACAATGCTGCGATAATCACAACCATCATCGGACGAGGCGATACTCTCGGCGCGCGAACTCGCCGTGTACTTCACGCACGCCGAGAGCTATATCCACGCGTCACTGGCTTCCGCGAGCTCATTCCGCCGGCTGATGGATTCTCTCCAATTGCGCCCTTCGCTGCTCCGAGAGTTTCACGGAGTCAATCAGCTTGAAAACTTGCGGCAGGAGGAAAGGAAGCACCACCGCGACCGCCACCGAGGCCGCCGCGGTCAGAAGCTTGAGATAGCCCGAGAGCCAGTAGGTCCCGTGCCAGATCGTCCACACTTCCATAAAGTGGGTGGCGCTGCAGGCGATGATGAACAATCCAAAGGCCAGAAAGACCCATGAAAATGGCACGTCGTGGCGCGCGCGATAGATGAGATAGACAAGCGTGGACGAGATCGCAACGTAGGAGAGTCCGATCAAGAGGTCGGAGCTTACGTGCAAAAAATAGAGCTGAGGCACCCACAAGTAGCACATACCGTGGGGCATGAAGGACTGGTCTCCAAAGCCGTCTACGAAGAGATTGGCCGCCAACTTTGGCCAAGCAGCCAACAGTATTCCTGCTGGCAGCAGCAACGCCGCGCCATAAGAGAGCATTCGCCAATCGCGGCGTTTAGCCTCGGATATTTCAGGTCTCGACATGATGGGTTCTCCTCCTCATGATCAGATCTCTAGGAGTAATTTTTACCGGCAGTGTTCCAGCTGTCGATGCCCCGGTGGCGGCTCGACGCGATGACCGCCGTCCGTCCGGTTACCTTGATATGAGTGTATAAATCTCGGGGCGGTCGCGACAATTGGTGAAACTACCTACTCCGCGCTGTTATTGGCGCCCTTAAAATGCCCAAGATTGAGCGCCATCCGCACAAGGTGGGAAATAGTGCGCGCCTGCATCTTTTGCATGACCGCGGCCCTGTGATGCTCGGTCGTCCTCGCGCTGATCCCTAAACGGTAGGCAATGAGCTTGGTCGGCAATCCCTCGATCAGCAAGGTCAGGACCTCGCGCTCGCGCTGCGTGAGCAGCGCGCACCGCGTCCCGAATTCTTGGATTTCCGCCTGAAGGTCGCGGACTTCCTCGGCGCGCGCCAGTGTTTCCTCGACGATGATCAACAGTGCCTCGGCGTCGAACGGCTTCTCCAGGAAATGGAAAGCGCCGGCCTTCATCGCCGCAACGGCCGTCGGCACATCGCCGTATCCGGTAATCATGATGACGGCCGTCTTGCTTGCCGCTGCGGCGATACGCTTGAGCAGCTCCATGCCGCTCAGGCCAGGAAGTTGGTTGTCGAGGATGACGCAGGCAGGCTCGCTGAGCGGGACGGATGCGAGATATTCCTCTGCGGAGGCGTAGGCCTGCGCGTTGATCCCGGCGGTGGACAAAAGCACGGCCAGTGAGTCCCGAACCTTTGCTTCATCATCGACGATATGCACGCCGCGCTTAGGCGGTATTTTCATCAGGTCCATTGATTGGCAGCTCAACCAAGAATCGGGTCCCCTCTGGGACAATCGGCTCCCACCAGAGGCGGCCGGCGTGCTTTTGTACAATCTGCAGGCTCAGAGGCAAACCGAGCCCCATTCCTCGCGGCTTCGTAGTTTGAAAGGCCTCGAACAATCTGTCCACCATCTCCGGTGCGACGCCGGGACCGTTGTCTTCGACCTGGAAGACCACCCGGTCGCCGCGCCGGGCGACGCGGATGGCCACGAGTCCGCGCGCGTCCGTCCGCTCCGAGGCCGCGTCAATCGCGTTGGCGACCAGATTGTTCAGTGCCTGCTCGATCTGGATCCTGTCCGCCCTCACGCGAGGGATAGGGCGAATGTTCCCAATCTCGACACGAATGCCGCGTGCGGTTGCCTCCTCTGTGCAAAGCGCCCCGATCTTCAGGGCGAGACTCGTCAGATCCAGCGGTTTCAGGTCCAGTTTACCGCTCGCGACGAAATCCCGGACGCGCTCCAGCACTTCTCGTGCTCGCCGCGCCTCCATCTCCGCCATGCCCAGCGCATCTATCACCGGCGCGCTGGCGGCGCCGGACTGCAACATCCGCCGCGCGGCATGCAGGTAGACCGCCACCGTCGACAAAGGCTGGCTGATTTCGTGAGCGAGCGCCATGCCCATCGCGCCCGCACTGGCGTAGGCCGACACGCGCGCCAATTCCGCCTGCTGCTCCTGCAATAGCTTGGCCGTCTGCTTGCGCTCCGTGACGACGGCGCCGAGCAGTAGCCCCGTGATCGAAAGCACCAGCATGAGCATTTGGAAAATGCTGAAATCCTTGGCGTCCCACCCGAGGTATGTTGTCGTTGCGACAAGCGCCAGTTGAATGGCCAACAGCGCGACCGCGACGCCGGCGTAGCCCAACCGCATTCCCACCCAGATGATCGGCAGAAATAGCGGAAAGAACATATGGTTCTCTTTGGCGCCGCCGGCGCCAAAGAGAACCACGAACCCCAGGCACGTTCCCAGAATGAAGACGGACCAGGTGACCAACGCATAGTCCAACCGGCGCCAGTGCGCATTCGACAAAAATGCGAACACCGATGTTGCCGCCGGAATGGTCGTGATTATCCCGACTGTATCGCCGATCCAGAAGTAGCGCATAGCCGCGTAAAACTGATCCGCCCGAAGCGCGCCGCCCAGATACAGCACCCCACAATATGAGAGCGCCGTCAGCGTCGTGCCCGCCGGCACGACAACCAGGAGCACCACGACATCCGCGAGCCGGACCCGCCTCGGGTTAAACTTCAGCTTATGCCGCAGAATGGCAGCAAGACCCGTATAGCCAACGGTCGCCACGAGTTCGACCGCGACACTCACGTAGAGACTGTGATGAACCCCGGCGATGAATAGGTCCGTCACGACCGCGCCCAGGAAAACGAACGGGGCGAACACGGCCCCTTCGGTGAGCAGCAGCAGACTCAAGCCGTTGTCGGGATTCCACAGCGTGATCGCAAGCCCATCGAATTGATGCCACGCCGTCAGCTCGTTGCAAGCGAGATAGAGCGCCAGGAATGCGATCCCGGTCAGCCAAAACTTCGGACTGGTCAGACCCGGCCTGCCGAAGAACCAGGCAGACCGCAGCGTAAGCTCTGGCTGGTCCAGCGCCGGTTGGCCATGAATATTCGCGACAGCCATTGTCTCCCTCGGATCGCGCACGTGATGTTAGCATAGGTCTATGCGCTCGAGCGCGGCAGGGGGGTATTTCTACGTATTGGCAATCGGTCGATTTAGGACAAACGTCCGATGCGGAGCGGCGGCAATGCTGCAATAATCGCAACCATCAAGGGACGAGCCGGCGATCCTCCCAACTCTCGTCCAGCGACTTTAATGACCAAGCAATTATTCACGCAATTATTATTGCTAAGGCCGCCGCTCCATCAGGTTCTTCCGCGCAGGCATTCGAAGAGCGGTGGAGCGGCGGCATTTTGCGTCAACTTTCGTCAAAAGGCTCATGTAAAACTCATAGAGTCTAGTGCTTATCACTGAAACAACGAGTCTTTTTCTAGTCTATGATGCTTCACCTGATTGATCCCTGCGGGTTCTCGCCCATTCGATGAGTCCGGCCGGCCTGGGCGTGCGCGAGGATACCCGCCGGCGAGCCAGCGGCGCTTGAGGCAGGACGATAACGAACCCTGCGGCGAAAGTTGGAGCCTGCTGGCATCGTTCGCAGGATGAAAAATTTCAAACTGGAACTCAGGCGAGACGAGCCCGATTTTGCTGCAACCGCGAAATAACCGCCAAAATCAGGGCTATTGGCAAAAATGGCAAGAGCGAAATGCCGAGTCTGTTCAAGAATCCAGGCACAATCTCGCGGCGTCCTGCGATCAGCCCATTATAGCCCGCCTCGGCGACCTCGATCGCGGTGGAACCCGGGAGACGCGCGAGGTCCATGTTTGGCCCGATCCCCGCGTGGGCCTGGAAATCCGTCTTGGTGTAGCCGGGACATAGCGCCGAGACCGTGACACCCTGCGAACGGAGCTCCTGCGAGAGGGCCAGCGAGAACGAGAGTATGAAGGATTTCGATGCGCAATAGGCCGCCATGCCCGGGCCGCCAGGGAAGTAGGCCGCGACCGAGGCGACATTTAGGATTTTCCCGCGTGCGGCGCGAATGGCTGGCAGGAAACGCAAAGTTATCTCAACAACCGCACGAATATTGAGATCGACGATCGCCAGTTGCTCGGCCGGATCGAGGCCGGCAGCCTCGCCGGCAAGGCCAAAGCCGGCATTGTTGACCAAAATCTCCGGCGTGGCGCCAGCCGCTTCGAGCGCGGCGGCGATGTGGGTTGTCGCGTCGTGTTCGATCAAATCGAACACCAGCAGCAACGGCCGCGGCCTGCCGGTCGCCGCAATTTCATCGGCGAGCGCCTCGAGCTTGGCGCGGCTGCGCGCGACAAGAGCGAGATCGTGACCATGTCTTGCAAAGATGCGGGCAAGACCGGCGCCGATCCCGCCGGAGGCGCCTGTAATCAAGGTGATGTGGCGCGTCTCGCGGCCATCTTTCGTCAGACCCGTCTCGCTCATGCTTTGCTTTTCGCGGACGCGGACCAGGGGCCTTCGGATGTGGCGTCCCGTGGCATTTGTCCGGCGACTTTTTGGCGCAGCAAGACCATGTCGCGGGTCGAAACGCCAAGTAGTCCGGCGATGCGCCAGATTGTGCTTTCCTCGAATTCATCGGCCGCGCCGTCGGCAAACGCGATGTCCCACAGCATCTCAACGATTTTTTGGCACCCATCATCGTCGAGAGCGCGTTTCAGGATGCTGGTGAAGTGGTAGAAATCCACCGCCGCGCGGTCGCTTTGCTCCGCCATTGCGATCAATTCCGAGGTCGCTTTCGCGTCGAGACCGAACCGCTCCGCGATGATTGTCTTTAGCCGGCGCCGCTCGGCGAGGTCTGTCTGGCCGTCGGCATTGGCGACATTTATCAGCAAGGCCACCGCCGCGAGACGATAATCCTCCTCGCCAAAACTCCGGGCGGGCGCTTCCGCGCCGCTGACCTCGGCGATAAGACCTTTCAGGGCATCGAACATCGCGGCTCTCCAAACATGGTCGCGCTCGATTATAAAGTGCGCAGGTGCCGAACGCATCCGCGCCATTCAGCGCAGAAGTAGGCAGGTCCAAAAGCCCTCGGGGCGATGATAGGCGCGGCGCAAGCCGGCGATCCAGGCTTGACAGTTTTGCCGCGAGGGAAAGCAGAGTTTGTCATCCCGCCAGTCGATGAGGATTTGCCCATTGCGAGCTTTAAAGTGGCGGCCGCCGGAAAAATGCCCAAGCCACACAGAATCCCAAGGCAGATTTTCGGCCGTCGCCGCCGGGGGCGCCCAGACCGGCGCGCCGATGGAGCAAGGGACGCCGTTCTCCGGATAGTCTGCGGCGGCTGGAGGCGGTTGCCCGAAAGCCCAATCTGCGGCGTGACCGGCGCCGCAAAAGCTTAACAACGCGGCGATGAATACAAGCCTCGACGCCAGTGGCCAACGCGTGACCGCCACGCCTATTCCGCCGCCGGTCATGCTTTGCGTCCTGCCATCCGACCCTTGTTTTGATCCTTGCCCGACAAAATGTCCCGCCGCAAGCCCTATTCCATTGGGCTCGCCTGATCCACGACGCCGCAATGCCGGGTTTGCTTTCCTGCTACCGAGTCGCCTCGAAATGGGCGCGCGCCGCATTCTCAATGTTGAAAATCGGTTTCGCAAGACCGGTAGGCGGGGAAAGCTCCCGGGCCCCGAACTTACGTTCAGGGCATGATGCCCTTATCTTGTTCCAGCCGTCGCCAGCTAGACTAGGATTTGGTTAAGAAATAAGCGCCCGGCACCGCAGTTCCGGCGAGATCACAGAGCGCCGCTAGGCCGGCCCAAGCGGACACGGTCCGGCGCGGTCCGGCTTAGGCCGGCGCCGGCCGGCAGACGGGCGTCTGTGGACGGCGAGCTGTCGATCTTCCCGCCCTCGCGTTCATTGGCCAGAGCCTGAAGGAAGTGGGTTGTCCAATCGTGGATGCTGTTCGCGCGAAGCACTGCCATCATGGCCTGCCAGCGGTCCTTGCGTTCTTCGAGCGGCATGGCGTAGGCGCGTGCAATGGCGGCGGCGGTCGCCTCGATATCGTAGGGGTTGACGATCAAGGCGCTTGTTAGCTCATTGGCGGCGCCGGCGAATTGCGACAAGACAAGCACGCCAGGGTTATCCGGTGCTTGCGCCGCGACATATTCCTTCGCAACGAGATTCATGCCATCGCGCAAAGGCGTCACGAGACCAATCTGCGCGATACGATAAAGCCCGGCCAGAGCCGGGAGGCTCATTGTCTTATTGATATAGCGCAGCGGAGTCCAATCGACATCGCCGAGCTTGCCGTTGACGCGGCCGGCTTCTTCCGCCAATTCACGCTGCAACCGGGCATATTCGGGAACCTCCGAGCGCGATTTTGGGGTGATCTGCAACATCGTCACGCGCGCGTGCGCCGCCTGCGGCGAACGCTCGAGGAACATGCAAAACGCTTCGATTCGCTGTTTCAGGCCTTTGGAATAGTCAAGCCGGTCCACGCCGATGACGAGGTCCCTGCCTTCGAGGCTCGCGAGCGTGCATTTCACGGTTATGCTCTTTTCGGCGGCACGGGCTTTCTTTGCGAAGGCTTCGGTGTCGATGCCGATGGGAAACGCTCTGACCTGCATCCGGCGCCCCTCGATCTCACACCACTCGGCGTTGACGACACGCCCGGCGTTTGCGCTCACGATGCAATCGCGGAAATTGTTAGCATCGGCCTGGGTCTGAAAACCAACGACATCATAGGCTCCGAAGGAGCTAAGAATTCGCTGATATGCGGGCAAAGCGCTGGCCACTTCCGGCCCCGGCCAGGGAATATGCAGGAAAAAGCCGATGCGGTTGACGCAACCCAGCTGGCGCAGCAATCCCGCCATGGGAATGAAATGATAGTCGTGCACCCAAATCAAATCGTCCTGGCGCAGCATCTTGTGGAGCTGCCGGGCGAATTGCTCGTTCACCCGGAAATACGCTGCGGCGTTGCATTCCGACAGATCGGCGAGGTCGAGACGGTAATGGCAGATCGGCCACAGCGCCCGGTTGGCGAAGCCATGGTAATATTGCTCGATATCGCGGCGCGAAAGGTCGGACACCGCATAGGTGAGCGACCCAAAAGTCCCCAATTTGGGAACGAGAGGGCGCTCCTCGCTAGTTTTGCCCGACCAGCCGAACCAAAGTCCGCCGCGTGCCTTAAGCGCCGCTTTAAGCGCAACGGCAAGCCCTCCCGCTGAGGGCGTCGCCGAAGATGCCGCCAAAGGCACGCGATTCGATACGACCACAAGTCGACCGTTCGACCCGCCCGGAACGATCCCGGCAGGCGTGTACGGAAGTTCAAGATGATCCACGGGCGCGATGACCTTTTTCTGACCAACCTCAAGCCCTAAACGCATAAGCGTACGATTGGTTGCGCGACGACACTCGCAAACGAAGCGAAACGCTTTGTGTTAACCAAACTCAACTTAGGTCTTATTAAAAAAAGAACAATGGCAAAGTTACGGCTGGAACTCGTTCATTTGTGAGCCTTGTGCAAAAGCTTAAACAGAACCTAGACCTCGGCCTTGCGAACGCCCGAATAAGCGCCCCATCGGCTTCGCCCAGCAATCATTAGGCGGGTACTTCCGGCAGGCCTTTTGGCGGTCGATGGCGCTTGTGTGGAGAGCACGGTGTCTGCGTAGTCGAGGAGCTTTTTTGCGCAAGCGGCAATGGCAAGTTTGTGGTGAGTGCCGCGGCCGCCTGTGTGTTCCCATATTTATGAACTGATGGGTCCGCTCGCGCCTTGTGCGTTCGGCCCGCCTGGCTCTATGGTTTAGTCAAACGCGGCCAGCGCCTCGCGCATACGTAAAGGCAGCGGCGCCTCGACCTTTACCGCGTCCTTGTTTTTGTAAAGAGGAATCGTGATCGCCCTCGCATGCAGCTGCAAGCCCATTGCTCCGCCATGCCCATAGATGGCATCCCCCAGGATCGGCCAGCCCTGCGCCGCGCAATGAACGCGAAGCTGGTGCGTGCGCCCGGTCAGCGGCGCAAGCTCCAAAAACGCCTGCGCGCCCGAGCGCCCCAACACCCGCCAGGATGTTTGCGAAGGGAGGCCTGCAGGATCAACCTTCATCCACCAGCCGCGATAGGGATCGAGACGCTTCAGCGGCAGGTCGATCAAGCCTTCGTCTTGCGCCGGGTTCCCTTCGACGATCGCCCAATAGGTCTTTGCGATCTTGCCTTGCTTGAAAAGAAGGCTGAGCTTTTCGAGCGCCTTGTGGTGGCGCCCGAGCACCAGACATCCGGATGTGTCGCGATCGAGCCTGTGCACGAGGGCGGGGTCGCGCGGCAAGCCAAAGCGCAGCGCATGGAAATAATCTTCGAGATTTTCGCCGCCTTTCGGGCCGCGATGGACCGCGATCCCGGCCGGCTTATCAATGACGAGCATCAGCCCGTCGCGATAGAGCAGGCGGGTGGTCAACTCTTCCTCGGTCATGGGCACGCGTTGGCCTACCTGTCGAGAGCCTTCATTTGCTTGTCGCAGCTCTACATTAATGCCTTGAACTTCAGCGGCATAACAACAATGTTTGTAAAGCTGCGCTCTCCCGGCGACCCCAAGTATCCAGAGCAAACCTATGGCGAAAGACCACTATGTCGCCCAGACGTACCTTAAGTATTGGTGTGATCCCAAGAATAAGCTACCGCTTCAAGTATATCGTAAGTCCGACCTAAAACACTTTCCTTGCTGGCCTCGCGACGTGTGCCACGAATGGGATGGTGATTTAATTCCTGAATATATTACCGATTCCGCTGTCCTCGGGAAATTCCGCAAAATCTTTGAGCCCAGCTGGAAACCGACGGTTGAGAGGATTGCTGCCGGGATCATAAGTGCGGAGGACAAACTCCTACTCTCTATGGCTTGGGCGCACTTTTTTCTTTGCACGCCGGCGCAGAGGGCGATTGCTAAAGAGATTTATGCGAACGAAGCCCGTGCCCTGGCTCCAAGGCTCCTAGGGTTAAGACCTAATTAACCATGTTTTGATTCAAGGGCTTGGTCAACCGGTTTGGAGGCCAAGTCCATGGATGCGAATTTGTTTTGGTTCAACGACAGGCAATGGGCGAAAATTGTCCCGC